>NZ_JBRREK010000003.1:0-159385 GCF_056760235.1 Stenotrophomonas sp. STEN018 | reverse complement strand
CGGGCCCGCGGGCGCGGGGGGGGCGGGCCCCCCCCCCCCCCCCCCCCCCCCCCGCCCCCCCCCCCCCCCCCCCCCCCCCCCCCCCCCCCCCCCCCCCCCCACAAACAGCAGGCGAGGCTCCGGCCGGCAGCGACTGCCCGCCATCCACCGCCAGTACCTGACCGGTGATCCAACGCGCCGCTGGCGAGCACAGGAACACGGCGGTATTGGCCACGTCTTCGACATTGCCGAAGCCACCGAACGGGATCTTGGCGCGGATCTGCTCGTACAGCTCGGGGGCGCTGCTGCGGCGTTGGTCCCAGAGCCCGCCGGGGAACTCGATCGAGCCCGGGGCCAGTGCATTGACCCGGATGCGCTCGCGTGCGAGCTCGGTCGCCAGGCTGGTGGTGTAGTAGTTCAATGCGGCCTTGGCAGCGGAGTAGGCCGCTGCGCGCGGCGTCGGCACCGAGGCATTGATCGAGCTGATGTTGAGGATGGCAGGCATCGCGCTCAGGCGCAGATATGGCAGGGCAGCGCAGTTGGCGCGCACGGCTGCCATCAGGTCGATATCGAAACCGGCCTGCCAGCTGGCATCGTCATTGCCGTTGCCATAGCCGGAGGCATTGTTGATGAGGATGTCGACGCCGCCCAGCTCGGCTGCAGCGGCATCGATCCAGGCTTGAATCTGCGCTGGATCGGCGAGGTCGCAACTCTGTGTGTGCGCGGCAGCTGCACCATCGCGCAGCAGTAGTTCGGCTGCCTGCTGCAGCGCCGCTGCACCACGTGCACAGATGCTGACTTTCGCGCCGTCGCGGGCAAAGGCCTGGGCGATGGCCAGGCCGATGCCGCGGCTGCCGCCGGCAACCAGCACGCGTGCGTTTTGTAGCGAAACAGAAGGGGGCATTGCTGCGGTTCCGGTGGGCGGAGAGCGCACATTATCCCCGGGTTGCGCGTTGCAGGCGGCGAACGCGCTGTTCCGCGCTCAGGGCAAGCCAGGAACGTTCAAGGACGCGAACAAGGTGTTCTGCGCCTTCTTGGCCATCGAGCGCGGCAGCTTGGCGATGAAGGTATCGCCAGTGAGCGCCATGTCACCACGCAGGATGAAGCCGTTGATCTGGGTGTAGCTCTTGACGCTGTACTTGTTCCCGTCCTGGCTTACTTCCAGATACATCGGCGAGGTCAGGATGTTGTTGCCCTTGCGATAGACGCGGGTGCCGTCGATGTCGCGGACCAGACGATAACCATGTTCGCTTGCCCAGGCATCTACCTTGGCCAGCACATTCTCGTCGGAGCTGAAGGTGGTGAGGTCATGCGGCCTGCCGCTGTTCTTCGCCATCAGCGCGAGGATGTTGACGGCGGCCAAGCCACCCAGTCCGCCCACGATCATTCCGGTGATTAAACCCATGCTGTTCACTCCTTGAAGTTGATCCAATATTCCAAAACAGCTCGCTGAAGGCTGCTGTGAAAATTTTGAGTCACTCCCATGTATTGGGCGCTGGGCCACGTTCTGGGTGCTTCATCTGCACGATGCAGAAGCGATGGCCGGTTGGTGCTTCCATTACCCACCAGCGCTTGATCCTGCCGATGCGGCGTGCTCCCAATGCCTCAAGCCGGTTGGCTTCGGCATCGATATCGTCGGCCTCGATATCCAGATGCACGCGTGATGCGTGATCAACGCGCTGCACTTCCACGTGCAGCTCAGCTGGCGCGCCCAACAGCTCGGCGTATTGCGCGCCATCGTCTTCGGTGTAGCCAGGTTCTGCTTTCAGGCCGAGTGCAGGCGCCCAGAACGCGGCAGCAGCATCGCTGTCGGTGCCTTGGCAATCAATGATGAAGCCGGCCAGACGGCTGCGGTGGCTCATGCGGATGCTCCGGGGGAAGAGGAGCGCAGCGTAAAACGCCTATCCGGTTGCTCGCGTTATCGAGTATGCGTTGGAGCGCTCAGCCGCCAAGCACTGATGCACAAGGCGCCGTAGACGCACCATTCGGCCAGGCGCTGCAGTAGTCCGCGCCAGGGCTGCAATGGATCGAGTCCCATCAATACGAACAGCAGCAGCCATAGCGCTGCCAGCGCGATCCACAGCACACGTGTGGTCGGGCGGATCGCAGGCGCAGTGGCGAGCAGAATCAGCCCGAGTGCGGTACCCGGATAGGTAAATAGGCCCAGCAGGGTGTGCAGTGTCTGCGCCAGACTGCCACTGTCCGGACAGCCAAGATCGCAGGGCGCCAAGGCTGAGCCTATCCACGCCAACGGCTCGAACAACAGCAGCCAATAGCCGACCCGGCTGGCACCGGTCACCGGCGCTGTTGCGGCAAACGCCCACAGCAGTAGTGCGGCCACTATGCCAACAGGAATGAAACCGAGCAGGCTGATCAGCCGTGCGTGCGCGCTGCCGGTCGCGCCGAGTTCGCTGATGTATTGCGACAGCGGCGAATAGCCGGGCTTGAGTGCGGCACCGCCGAGCAGCATCAGCAGGTACATCGCAATGAACAGCAGGATCAAGCAACGCTGGTAACGCATCGGCGGCCCGCCTGTGGTTGCTGTGTTCAGCGCACGCGATTGGACAGGAACAACTCCACCTTGCCGCAGCTCGGGCAGGCATGCAGGTCGAATTCCTCGCGGTTGACGAACAACTCGCCGATATCGCCAAGCAGGAAGGGCATGGCCTGCGCGCCTTCATGGAAGCGCTTGCGGCCGATGAACTCCATGTGCATGCCGGGGCAGCGTGGACAATCGATCAAACGCGGCGGTTGGGTCCAGCTGCGCCTGTCGTCAGGGTGGTAGTCGCGTGGTGGCGGTGCGCCGTCGGCATGGGTGCCGCATTTCCAGCACTGGTCGAAGGAGTCTTCGTTGACTTCCTTGCAGTTGCTGCAGGTCCAGGTGCCCATGGTGGTTTTTGGGTGACTGTGTGGGTGGGGTAATCGTAGCGCTGGAATTGTGGGTTGGCGTTACAGGTGGGTGATGTTTTTTGGGGCTGGTATTGATTGGGCGAGAGATGAAGATCAATAGCTCCCCTCACCCCAACCCCTCTCCCGCAAGCGGGAGAGGGGCTAGTGCACTACGAGCGCGAGCGATCCGAGCCCCTCTCCCGCCTGCGGGAGAGGGGTTGGGGTGAGGGGAAGCTTCTAACAAGCGAACCCCAAGCAGACCCAAAGCAAGGCACAAGCAACCCCAAAGCAAACGCCAAGTCAAAAAAAGGCCCGCATCGCTGCGGGCCTCAAATAACGCTACTAGAAAACTATCAGTGAATCTTGGCCAGATCATCAATCAGCACGCGCAGGAAGCGCGCCGCTTCGCCGCCGGTGCAGGCGCGGTGATCGAAGGTGACCGACAGTGGGATGACCTTATGCGTTTCAATGCCGCCCATCACCGGGGTGACCTGGAAGCGGGCACGGCCGGCGGCAACGATGGCAACGCACGGCGGTACCACCACCGGAGTGGCGTAGCGACCGGCGAACATGCCGAAGTTGGACAGGCTGATGGTGTAACCGCTCAGCTCCGACGGGGCGATCGAGCGGTCTTCCACCTGCTGGCGCAGGCGGTTGATGCCTTCACGCACGCCGCGAGCATCGAGCATGTCGGCATTGCGCAGGGCCGGCACGAACAGGCCATCGTCGGTATCCACCGCAATGCCGATGTCGACCTGGGCATGCAGGGTGCGGGTGAGGTTGTCACCGTCGAACCAGGCATTCATTGCCGGCACGGCCTGACAGGCGCTGACGATGGCGCGGACCAGACGCGAGGTCATGTCGTTGCCCGGTGCCCAGGCATGGATGTCGGCATCGTCGCTGAGCGTGGTCGGCACGACCTTGCTGTGCGCATCAGCCATTACCCGCGCCATGTTGCGGCGAACGCCCTTCAGCGGTTCCGGCTGGCCCTTGGCGACGACACCGGGAGGAGCGGTGCGCATCGGCTTGCCAGCGGCAGACAGCGGGGTGCGGCTTGAGCCCCTCTCCCCCTGGGAGAGGGGTTGGGGTGAGGGTACGGCAGCTGCAGTAACGATCGAACCTCCGGCCCCCGTCCCGGTGGGAGAGGGGAGCAACGCCGACGGGTTTGCCGCCGCCTGCTTCACATCATTCATCGTCACCGCGCCGTCGCCGCCAGTAGCGCGCACGCGGCTCAGGTCGACGCCGAGCTTGCGTGCCATTGCACGCACGGCTGGCACTGCTTTGACGCCGCCAACGGCCACGGCCTGTTCGGTGTGCACGGCATTGGAGCTGACCATCGCGCCGACCACGGTGCCTTCGTCTGCACGTTCGGCGGCAGCGGCAGCGACCGGTGCCGGAGCGGCAACTGGAGCGGGCGCGGCTTCGGCCGGTGCGCCGTGGTGATGGCCGGTGTCCTGGCCTTCGGCGCGCTGCGGCAGGTTGGGGTCGAGCTCGAAACTGGCCAGCACGTGGCCGGTCACCACGATGTCACCGGCGGGGCCGGCCAGCTTCAGTACCTTGCCGGAGTACGGCGAGGGCACTTCGACCACGGCCTTGGCGGTTTCCATTGCCACCAGCGGCTCGTCGAGCTTGATCACGTCGCCTTCCTTGACGAACCATTCAACGATGGTCGCGTCCGGCAGGCCTTCGCCCAGGTCGGGCAGGTTGAAATTCTTGGTCTGGCTCATGTGAGTTTCTCTTCCAGCAATTCAAGTTCGCGTGCCGGTAGCCAGCCCTGCGCGCCATCGGCGCGCTCGGACCACCACCAGCCACCATGTTCGTGATGCAGCCTTACCTGCTCCCCGCGGTCAACGTCCAGCTCGCGTGCGCTGTAGTCACGCAGCGCTTCGGCACGGCCATTGTCCAATACCTGCAGCCAGGCCACCGGCGCCCAGCCGGCGCTGCCTTCGCTGGTTTTCACCCAGGCGAAGGCAGGCCATTCTTCGTCGCGTACACCGAGCTCGACAATCTGCCCGGTACGGAACTGCAGGGGGTTGCGGTATTGGCTGCGGTAGCTGCCAATCAAGCGTGCCAGCATGTCAGCCCGCCGCAACCGCGCGTTTGGCGGCGGTCACAATCCGCTCAACGCTGGGCAGGTACTTCATTTCCAGACGGAACAGCGGGATGTGGGTGTCATAGCCGGCAACGCGCTCGACCGGTGCCAGCAGGTCGTAGATCGACTCTTCGGCCAGGCGTGCGGCGATTTCGGCACCAAAACCAGCGGTCTTCGGCGCTTCCTGCACGATCACGCAACGGCCGGTCTTGGCCACCGATTCAGCGATGGTGGCGAAGTCCAGCGGACGCAGCGTGGCCACGTCGATGACTTCGGCACTGATGCCTTCGCCGGCCAGCTTGTCGGCCGCCTCCAGTGCTTCCTTGACCTGTGCGCCCCAGGTGACCAGGGTCACGTCGGTGCCATCACGCAGCACGAAGCACACGTCCAGCGGCAGTGCTTCGCCGTCATTGACGACCACTTCCTTGTACTGGCGGTAGATGCGCTTGGGCTCCATGTAGATCACCGGATCCGGCTCGCGGATCGCGGCCAGCAGCAGGCCGTAGGCGCGCTGCGGACTGGACGGCAGCACCACGCGCATGCCCGGCACATTGGTGAAGATGGCTTCGTTGGCTTCGCTGTGGTGTTCCGGCGCGCGGATGCCACCGCCCCACGGCACGCGCAGCACCATCGGGCAGTGCAGGCGGCCACGGGTGCGGTTGCGCAGGCGTGCGGCGTGGCAGATCAGGTGATCGACCATCGGGTAGACGAAGCCGTCGAACTGGGCTTCGGCCACCGGCTTCATGCCCTGTGCGGCCAGGCCGACGGTGAGGCCGGCGATGGTGGTTTCATCCAGCGGGGTGTCGAGCACGCGCTGCGAGCCGAACTGTTGTTGCAGGCCGGCGGTGGCGCGGAACACGCCGCCGTTGACGCCCACGTCTTCGCCCAGCACCAGCACCGAGGGGTCGTGTTCCATTTCCCAGGCAAGCGCCTGGGTGACGGCTTCGATGAGGGTGATCGGGGTGGCGGTCATCGGGTTGTCTCCGCTGTTGCTCGCCGCGCTGTGCGCGACGCCGTGATCGTGGCTGGCCGAGGTGACAGGCGCATTGCGCTTGATGTCATCCATGACGCTGCTCCAGGGCGATGGCGGCAGCACGCTGCGCCAGCAGGTCCGGCGGCGGATCGGCATACAGATAGTCGAACATCGCCTCGACCGGCTGCACCGGGCAGTTGAGGTAGGCGTTGACCTCCTCATCCACGCGGGTGCCGCATTCGGCGATCCAGTTCTTTTCTTCTTCTTCGCTCCATACGCCGTGCGCGGTGAGGTACTTGCGCAGGCGGATCAGCGGTTCCTTCAACCAGGCCGATTTCACTTCGGCGTCGTCGCGGTAGCGGCGGGCGTCGTCGGCGGTGGTGTGGTCGGACAGGCGGTAGGTGAGGAATTCCAGCACCGTGCCGCCCTGGCCAGACAGCGCACGCTCGCGTGCCTGTTCCATCGCCGCCATCACGGCGATCAGGTCGTTGCCGTCCACCTGCAGGCAGAACAGGCCGCCAGCCAGGCCCTTCTGGGCCAGGGTTTCGGCGCCGGTCTGGGCCGAACGCGGCACCGAGATGGCCCAGCCGTTGTTCACCACGCACAGGATCAGCGGCAGCTTGTAGGCGCCGGCAGAGTTCACCGCAGCGTAGAAGTCGGTCTTGGAGCTGCCGCCATCACCGCAGACGGTGACAGCAACCTGCGGCATGTTGCGCAGCTTGAACGACAGTGCCGAGCCGGCCGCATGCAGGCACTGGGTCGAGATCGGCACGCAGATCGGGAAATCGCGGACCGCATCGCTTTCGCGGTCGTAATCGCTGCCGCGCTCGTCGCCGCCCCAGTACATCAGGACGTCACGCGGGCGCACGCCGCGCATGAACATGGCGCCGTACTCGCGGTAGCTGGGGGCGAACACGTCGCCGCTCTTCATGGCTGCGCCGATACCGACGTGGGCCGCTTCATGGCCCAGGCAGGAGGCAAAGGTGCCGAGCTTGCCGGTGCGCTGCAGCGCCACGGACTTGGTGTCGAACACCCGCGTGGCCAGCATCTGCTTGAACATCGGCAGCAGCGAGCGTGGGTCACGCAGCGAGGCGGGGAGATCGTCACGTACCAGGTTGCCTTCGGCATCCAGGTACTGCAGGTAATCGATTTGGAACTGGGCGGAAACCGTCATTGCAGCAACACCTTAGACAGATGGTTTCAAATGATAGGAATTACGCATGGTAAGGACTCAGTCCGAAAAAGCCGTCCTGCGCCGCAACAAGACTGACCGGGTACGGGCCAGGTTTGTTCCGCGGAACTAGACTCGGGCGAGCAATTACAACGTATTCAGTCTGTGACAACAGGAACGGCACATTGTCGCGCCGCTGGGGTTTGCGCGTGTTTCGATTCCGTTTGCGCAGGAGCAGGGATTCCGCTCCCTCCCTTGCGCGTTGCGCAGGGGAGGGCTGGGGAGGGGGGCTCTATTCTTGCTAGGCGATTTTGCAGGTTCCTGTTTTGGGCTTTAAAGCCACATCCAAGGCACCCCTCCCCAGCCCTCCCCTTGCCTGCGGCAAAGGGAGGGGGCGTAGTGCCGACCCATGGTCGGCAGAGGCATTCCTAGTACCCCCCCTGCTGACCATGGGTCGGCACTACAGAAGGTCCAACGCTGCGTTACCCTTGCCGCCCCATTAGATGGCCAGGCCGATGACCGTAGAAAAGAACCAGCGTGAGCTCGAAGCCGGTATCCATACCGACCTGCAGGGCCGGCTCACCTACGGCGGCTATCTGCGCCTGGACCAGTTGCTGACGGCCCAGCAGCCGCTGTCCAACCCGCCGCACCACGACGAAATGCTGTTCATCATCCAGCACCAGACCTCGGAGCTGTGGCTCAAGCTGCTCGGCCATGAGCTGCGCGCTGCCCGCGGCCACATGCAGCGCGACGAGGTCTGGCAGTGCCGCAAGGTGCTGGCCCGGGCCAAGCAGGTGCTGCGCCTGCTGACCGAGCAGTGGGCAGTGCTGGAGACCTTGACCCCCTCCGAGTACATGGGCTTCCGCGACGTGCTGGGCCCGTCCTCGGGCTTCCAGTCGCTGCAGTACCGCTATATCGAATTCCTGCTCGGCAACAAGAACGCCGACATGCTCAATGTGTTCGCCCACGACCCGGAAGGGCAGGCGCAGCTGCGTGAGGTGCTGGAGGCGCCCAGCCTGTACGAGGAGTTCCTGGCCTACCTGTCGCGCTTCGGCCATCCGATCCCGGCGGCGTACGAAGGCCATGACTGGACCCAGTCGCATATCAGCGACCCGGCGCTGCGCCAAGTGTTCGAGAACATCTATCAGGATACCGACCGCTACTGGCGTGAGTACTCGCTGTGCGAGGACCTGGTGGACCTGGAAACCCAGTTCCAGCTGTGGCGCTTCCGCCACATGCGCACGGTGATGCGGGTGATCGGTTTCAAGCGCGGTACCGGCGGTTCCAGCGGCGTGGGCTTCCTGCGGCAGGCGCTGGAGCTGACCTTCTTCCCCGAGCTGTTCGAAGTGCGCACCACCATCCGCGGCGACGCCTGAGCCCTTGTCAGGGTTGAAAATTCAACCTATTCAGCGGCTTGCGCTGCAGCATGGGCTGGGCTCGGGGAGCCCGCCCCAGCCATGGCGCGGCTGTTGGTTGCAGCAGTATGTATTTGACGTGAAGCCGACGCTTCTGTGATCCTCGCCCGTCGCGCCGGTTCCGGCCGACTTGTTTGCATTACTTACCCAACGAATCATCAGGGGACACCGCATGAGCGCTGCCGCGCCGAATTCCGCACCAACCCCGGCGCCCGTGCCGGAGTTCAAGACCACCCTCGGCCATCCGCGTCCGCTGTGGATGCTGTTCATGACCGAGTTCTGGGAACGCTTCGCGTTCTACGGCATCCGCTGGGCACTGGTGTTGTACATCGTGTCGCAGTTCTTTGGCGGCGATGCCAAGGGTGAGGAATCGGCCAGCCATACCTACGGTGCCTACCTGGCGCTGGTGTATGCCGCTGCGATCTTCGGCGGTTATGCGGCCGATCGGATCATCGGTTACCAACGTTCGATCCTGATGGGCGCGGTGATCATGGCCGCCGGCTTGTTCATGATCGCCATCCCCAACCATCAGGTGTTCAATCTGGGCCTGGCGACGATCATCGTCGGCAACGGCCTGTTCAAGCCGAACATCTCCACGATGGTGGGCAAGCTGTACAAGTTGGATGACGAGCGCCGTGATTCGGGCTTCACCATCTTCTACATGGGCATCAACATGGGTGCGATGATCTCGCCGATCCTCACCCAGATCCTCGCGCAGAAGGTGTTTGGCACCGACGCGATGCCGGCTTACAAGATGGTGTTCATTGCCTCGGGCATCGGCATGCTGATCAGCCTGATCTGGTTCCAGTTCGAGCGCCACCACCTGAAGGGCATCGGCGCGCCGCTGCCCGACAAGCAGGGCAGTGGCCCGGTCATCAAGACCGCCATCGCCTGCCTGGTCGCCATCCCGGTGATGTACGGTCTGCTCAATGCTGGCGCCAATGTGCTGCAGGTGATCTTGACTGCGATGTTCATCGGCCTGGGCATCATGTTGCTGGTCGAAGGCGCGCGCGAGGGCAAGATTGCGCGTAACCGGGTGGTCGCGATGCTGATCATCTTCACTTTCAACGTGCTGTTCTGGATGTTCTTCGAACAGGCCGGTAGCTCGTTTACCTTCCTGGCCGAGCGTATTGTCGACCGCCAGTTCGGCGATTGGACCTTCCCGACCGCTTGGTTCCAGTCGGTCAACTCGGTGGCCATCATCACTCTGGCGCCGGTCCTGGCCTGGCTGTGGGTGCGTCTGGGCAAGGCCAATCCGTCGATCCCGCGTAAATTCGGCCTGGGCCTGATCTTCAATGGCTTGGCCTTCCTGCTGCTGATGTTCGCGCTGTCCAGCATGCTTGACCCGGGCACCAACAAGATCCCGTTCTGGACCCTGTTCGCGGTGTACTGGATCCAGTCCATCGGTGAGCTGTGCCTGTCGCCGATCGGCCTGTCGATGGTGACCAAGCTGGCTCCGGTGCGTCTGGTTGGCTTTGCGATGGGTGGCTGGTTCCTGTCCACCGGCATCGGCAACAATCTGGCCGGTCTGTTCGCTGGCCACGTCAGTGGCGCCGGTGGCATGACCGTACAGTCGGCCCATTCCGGTTACACGATGGGCTTCTGGATCCTGATCGGCGGCGGGGTGCTGCTGTTCCTGATCGCCCCGTTTGTGCAGAAGCTCATGCACGGTGTGAAGTAAGGAGTAACGCGATGAAACTGCTGTTCGGAATGCTTCCCCTGTTGCTCAGCGTGGCGCTGGTTGGCTGCAATCAACCACCTGCCGCCAAACCTGAGAAGGTGCAACCGCTGGATACCTCCGAACAGAAGGCGCCGGTGGCTGATACCAGCCAACCGGTGGCATCGGGCAATACCCCCACCGCGGCGGATATCGCCGCGGTGGCTGGGCTCAATGCACAGTTCGACCCGGCCCGCGACCCGGCCGCGGATCTGGAAACGGCCAAGGTCGAGGCCCAGCGCGGTGGCAAGCGGATCATCCTGGACGTGGGTGGTGAGTGGTGCTCCTGGTGCCATCTGCTGGACGCCTTCATGGAAGGTGACTCGGAGCTGCGCCGCTTCCGCGATGCCAACTACGTGTGGATGAAGGTCAACTACAGCGAAGAGAACGAGAACGCCGAGTTCCTTGCGCGCTTCCCCGAGATCAAGGGTTACCCGCACCTGTTCGTGCTGGATGCCGAAGGCCAGCTGCTGCACTCGCAGTTCACTGGCGATCTTGAGAAGGGCAAGGGTTACGATCGCGCCAAGTTCGATGCCTTCCTCAAAGCGTGGGCACCGCCGGCGAAGTAAGCCTGCGATGTGGTTGAACGAAAACGGCGCCGAGAGGCGCCGTTTTTTTTGCCCTCCCTTGCGCATAGCGCAGGGGAGGGTTGGGGAGGGGTGCTTTTGATCTTTGCCCTTGCTGTTTGCTGTTTGCTGTTTGCTGTCGGCTGGAAGCCAAAGCCAAAGCCAAAGCCAAAGCCAAAGCCAAAGCCAAAGCCAAAGCCAAAGCCAAAGCCAAAGCACCCCTCCCTAGCCCTCCCCTTGGCCGTTGGCCAAAGGGAGGGGGCAAAGCCACAGCCGTCATCTTCATTTTGTTCGCTCGCGGCCGCTAACGGATCAATCCCTCTGCATCCGGCTCCTTGCCCTCACTCATCATGCAGCCAGCTGCCAGCTCCGATTCCAGTACCGTCGCGACCGCCGAACAGGACCTGTCCGGTACCAGCCTGCCCACGGTGGACGAGCTGCTGGACGAAAGCGCAGCGCCGGAAGAGTCTGCGGTACCGCCGCGCTACCGGCTGCCGCAGGCCGCAGTGCCGCCCAACATCATGTTGCAGTCGGCAGTTACACGACTGGTCGAGCAGAAAGAACAGATTGATCGGCTGACCCGCAATGGCTTGCTGGCCGGCCTGCTGCCGCCGGAGTGGAGTGCATCGCCCGGCAATGAGCTGCGCGCCTTCGTCGCCAGCGTGGTGCCGTTCGCTTCCGACAACGTACGTGGCGAGACTGTCGCCGCACGGGTGCCGTTGAAGTTCCTGCTCGGCCATTCGCAGCGTTGGGGCAAGGCCGATGTGGCCGAACCCAATTCCTTGTCGGCCTTTCTGGCCAGCGATGAGCGCGCCAATAGCGGCATCAGCGATCACGCCGAAGTCATGCTGCTGTCGCCGCTGGGCCTGGGCTGGGCGCAATCCGGCCGCAGCCGCGTCGGCTTTCTGCGCGCGATGGGCGTTGAATCGATGGCAGCGCGGGTGACGGCCTTGCCGTACCCGGCGCCGGAACAGTTGGCGCTCTACCAGGTCAACAATGACGGCCTGACCCAGTTCTGGTGCGTGATGGACAAGCGACGGCTGCGCGCGCTGCCGGTGCCCGCCTTGTCACTGCCGCTGTTGACTGCTTATGGCGTGGCCGCGCCGCAGGCGTGGCCATCCAACTGGCCGATACCGGCCGAAGTTGGCGCGGAACTGGCGTTGGCACGTATGGGTAAAGGCGCTGCCGAAGTCGATCTGGTCAAGCTGGTGGACAAAATCAGACGTGACCAAGCCAACGATGCCTGGACCGGCGCCAGCCTGATGCAGCTGCACACCTGGGTGCCGCGCTGGCGGTTCTTCCTGACCTCGTTCATCGGTCTGCCGGCCGGCCTGTTGCTGCTTGCAGCATTGGCTTTGCCCGGCCGCGTGGAAGCGGCGGCGGTGGCGGCGGCATTGGGTTTTGCAGGTGGTGCGATCGCGGCGCTTGCCGCGCCGTGGATCTATGCGCGGCGCAAGCACCTGAGTTGATCGTCGGCGACGATCAACCCTCGTTCATGCGCTGCAGACCGGCATCGGCCAAGCGCGTGATCAGACGTTCGAGTACCTGTTCTTCGTCCTCGGTGAGCGCCGACATCAGCCGCCGTTCCATCTCGATCACCATCGGCGCGATGGTCTCGTAGACCTCGAAGCCTGCGGCGGAAAGCGCCAGCACCGAGCGGCGACGATCATCGCCATGGGTCTCGCGTTTGATGAAACCGCGCTCCAGCAGACGCGCCACGGCGCGGCTGACGGCCACCTTGTCCATTGCCGTGCGCTCGGACACTTCACTGGCCGAGGAGCCCGGATACAGCGCCAGGATGGTGATCACACGCCATTCGGGAATGGCCAGGCCATAGCGCTCGCCGTACAGCCGGGCGATGTTGGCGCTGACCCGGTTGGACAACACGCTGATGCGGTAAGGCAGGAACTGCTCAAGATCCAGCAACACGTGCGAGGCGCGGATGCTGGTGGACTTGCTGTAATCGGAAGAGCTCATGCTGCAGTGCACCTTGATGGTGGTTTCATGTGAAACTATAACCTTCGGTCCAGACCCGCTTTTTGCGGCGGATCTTCCTGTTTTCATCGCCGGTACCCCGGCGACCGCCATGCTTCCGGAGGCAATCCATGAACACCCCTACTGCATCCAACGCGCCCAACCTGGGCATGCAGGTCACCACCTTTGAAAACCCGATGGGCATCGATGGTTTTGAGTTCGTCGAATTCGGCGCACCGGCGGGGCAGGCTGCCCAGCTGCACGCTTACTTCAAGAACATGGGGTTCACAGCCGTCCTCCGCCACCGGCAGCGTGCTATTACCGTCTACCGTCAAGGCGGCGTCAACTTTCTTGTGAACGAGGAGCCGAATTCGTTCGCCGCCGACTTCGCCGCCAAGCACGGCCCGAGCGCCTGCGGCTTCGCCATACGCTTCCAGAAGCCGGCTGACGAAGTGCTTGCCATGGCCCTGGGCAACGGTGCCGAGGAAGTGGACCTGCTGGCCGAGACCCGCGCTGTGCCGGCGCCGGTGATCAAGGGCATCGGCGATTGCATGCTGTACCTGGTGGATCGTTACGGCGGTGCCGAAAGCATCTACGACGCCGACTACGAGCCGATTGAAGGTGCTGACCAGAACCCGGTTGGCTTCGGCCTGACCTTCATCGACCACCTGACCCACAATCTGTACCTGGGCAACATGCAGCAGTGGTCGGACTATTACGAGCGCCTGTTCAACTTCCGCGAGATCCGTTACTTCGACATCAAGGGTGCCAAGACCGGCCTGGTGTCCAAGGCGATGACCGCGCCGGACGGCGTCGTGCGCATCCCGCTCAACGAGTCGTCCGACCCCAAGAGCCAGATCAACGAATACCTGGACGCTTACAAGGGCGAGGGCATCCAGCACATCGCCTGCTTCACCGACAACATCTACGACACCGTCGAAGCGATGCGTGCGCAGGGTATTGATTTCCTGGACACGCCGGACACCTACTTCGACGTCGTCGACCTGCGCATCCCGAACAATGGCGAAGACGTCGAGCGCCTGCGCAGGAACAAGATCCTGATCGATGCCGACCCGGAAACCAAGCAGCGCAAGCTGCTGCAGATCTTTACCAAGAACTGCATCGGCCCGATCTTCTTCGAGATCATCCAGCGCAAGGGCAACGAAGGTTTTGGCGAAGGCAACTTCCAGGCCTTGTTTGAAAGCATCGAGCGCGACCAGATGGATCGTGGTGTGCTGTAAAAGCTTTGCTTAGGGCCTTTGCTCGAGGTTCTGCTTGAAGCCTTTGCTTGAGGCTCTGCTTGAAGCCTTTGCTCAAAGCCCCTCTCCCGCTTGCGGGAGAGGGGTTGGGGTGAGGGCAAGCTCTTGCAGTTGCTGTTGATTTCCACGGTTACCCAAACAGCCAGTTGCTTTAGGATCAATTCAAAAGCTTCCCCTCACCCCAACCCCTCTCCCGCACGCGGGAGAGGGGTTCAACTGCAGAACGAAGGCCGTCACCATGGTCAGCAACGCTTATCAATCCGGCTTCGGTAATGAATTCGCCACCGAGGCTGTGCCCGGCACCTTGCCGGTGGGTCGTAACTCGCCGCAGCAGGTGGCGCACGGGCTGTACGCCGAGCAGCTGACCGGCACCGCCTTCACCGCGCCGCGCGGCAGCAACCGCCGCAGCTGGCTGTACCGCATCCGCCCGGCGGCGATGCATGGTGAGTTCACCCCGTTCGAGCAGCCGCGCCTGCACAGCGATTTCAGCAAGGCCGCTGCATCGCCGAACCAGCTGCGCTGGGATCCGCTGCCGCTGCCCACCACGCCCACCGACTTCATCGATGGCCTGTACACGATGGGCGGCAACGGCTCGGCCGAAGCGCATACCGGCGCAGGCATCCACTTGTACGCCGCCAATGCCGACATGCGCGGCCGCTATTTCTACAACGCCGACGGCGAGTTGCTGATCGTGCCGCAGCTGGGCCGCCTGCGCCTGCGCACCGAGATGGGCGTGATCGAGATCGAACCGCAGCAGATCGCGGTGATCCCGCGCGGCGTGCGCTTCGCGGTCGAGCTGCTGGACGGGCAGGCGCGCGGCTATGTCTGCGAGAACTTCGGTGCGCTGTTGAAGCTGCCCGACCTCGGCCCGATCGGCAGCAATGGCCTGGCCAACCCGCGCGACTTCGAAACCCCGGTCGCCGCCTACGAAAACCTCGACGGCCAGTTCGAGCTGGTCGCCAAGTTCCAGGGCCGCCTATGGCGCGCCGATATCGGCCACTCACCGCTCGACGTGGTCGGCTGGCACGGCAACTACGCGCCGTACCGCTACGACCTGCGCCACTTCAACACCATCGGCTCGATCAGCCATGACCACCCGGATCCGTCGATCTTCCTGGTGCTGCATTCGGCCAGCGATACCCCGGGTACCAGCAACCTGGATTTCGTGATCTTCCCGCCGCGTTGGCTGGTGGCGCAGAACACGTTCCGCCCGCCGTGGTTCCACCGCAACATCGCCAGCGAGTTCATGGGCCTGATCCACGGCGCCTACGACGCCAAGGCTGAAGGCTTCGTGCCGGGCGGTGCGTCGATGCACAACTGCATGACCGGCCACGGCCCGGATGCGGCCACCTTCGACAAGGCCTCGCACGCTGACCTATCCAAGCCGGACGTGATCCGGGACACCATGGCCTTCATGTTCGAAACCCGTGGCGTGATCTGCCCGACCGAGCAGGCGATGGACGCCGCGCACCGCCAGCGCGGCTATCAGGCCTGCTGGAGCGGGCTGCGCAACAACTTCACTCTGCCCAAGGAGTGATTCACGCCGGCAGCGGTGCTGGTTCCAGTACCGCTGCCAGATGCGTTTCCGGCAGCACTTCCTGCAGGCGCCCACGCACACGCTGGGTGTAGCCGTCCGAGGTCATTGCCGGTAGGTGGCTGAGGGCCAGCTTCAGCGCCTGCACGGTATCGCCTTCCTCGCGTGCTGCCTGCAGCAGCTTATGCAGTTGCGCGGCGGTGGGATTGCGCTGCAGCGCCAGGATATCCAGCACATAGATGCGTGCGGCGACCATTGAGCGCCGCCGTTCGACCGTGGCGGGTGGTGTCGGGATGGGCGCCATGGCCACGGCAGATGCTGCCGGAGGCGCCGCGATTGGGGCCGGGGCAGGCACCGCATCCACCTGCAGATAGCCGTCGCGCTGCAGCTGCGCGATCAGCTCGGGCACATCGTTGCCGAGCATGCCACTCAGCTCAGCCAGGTTGCGTTTGCCATCGCACAGGATCAGTGCCCGCCGCTGGCGCAGGTCCAGCGCGGCGCGGTGCGTCTGCAGCACGGTGTGGCCAAGTTCGGTCTTGTGCGGTTGCATGGGCGTTGGGCACGGGCGACGTAGGCGCCCAGCCTGTCGCCATCAGGTGAAACCACGATGACAAGCCTGTCTTCGCGCGGGCCGGCCACCGTTGTCGCTAGACTCGGCCACAAACCCGTCCGGAGCTGCTGCATGAAGCGTATTGCCCTGCCGATGCCCCTGTTTGCCGTGCTGCTGGTGGCCTGCCAGCGCACCCCGCCGGCCGCGCCGGTAGCTGCCGAACCTGCTGCAGCTCCGGTGCCAGCGCCAAGCCCGGCCAGTTCCGCGCCAGCGGCAAGCAGCGACGCCGATTGGCAGGGCTATGGCGCCGCCCAGTTGGGCATCGATGCTGATCAGCTGCGTACGGCGTGGACTGGCGAACTGCAGGGCGATGCCGCGGCCGATGGCGGCTGCTATTACCTGTCGCCGGCTGCGCACAGTGAGGGCGGGCCGTTCTTCATGCTGGAAGGCGGCAAGTTCGTCCGCTACGACGTGCGCGGTGGCGATACCGCCGCTCCGGGCGGCGGCAAGATCGGCATGGATCTGGCCCAGCTACAGGCGCTTTACCCGCAGGCCGAGCCGCTGCAGCCGCACAAATACGTGGAAGGCGGCAAGGTGCTGCGGGTGCCGGCAACGGACGGAAGCCAGGGCGTGCTGATGTTCGAACTGGGCGCCAACGGCAAGGCCACGCTCTGGCGCGTAGGCCTGCCGCCGCAAGTGGATTACGTGGAAGGCTGTGGCTGATACGCTGCGGCGGTCATAGGCAGTAGCGCGGGTATGTTCCGGGCACCGCCGTCATTACTGCAGGGGAGGGAGGCGCAATGTTCGAAGCTATCGCATGGTTTGTGCTGGGACTGGTGCTGCTGGCCTTGGGCGGTGACTCCATCGTCAAGGCCGCCTCCGGCTTGGCCCAGCGCTTCGGCGCGTCTCCTTTTGTCGCCGGCTTGTTGCTGGTGGCCTTCGGCACCTCGTTGCCGGAGCTGGTGGTCAATGCCCGCGCCTTCGCCGTCGGTGCGCAGGAATTGGCGTTGGGTAATGCTGTCGGCAGCAATATCGTCAATGTCGGCCTGACCCTGGGCCTGGCTGCGTTGGCTTTCCCGTTGGTGGTACGCACACGCCTGCTGTCGCCGCTGCTGGTGTTGCTGGCGGTGGCGACGCTGGCCTTGATCGTGTTCGGGCTGGACGGCGCGATCAGCCGCATCGATGGCATCGTGTTGCTGCTGGGCTTTGTCGGTGTGTTGGCGTTCCTGCTGAAGCGTGCACGGCATGAGCCGGCAGAGCTGCAGGAAAGCATCATCAATTACGCAACCACCCGCACGGTGCTCGGGCTCAACATCATCCGTCTGGTTATTGCTGCGGTGGTGCTGTACTACGGCGCGCGTTTCGTGGTGCAGGCGGCACCGGTGATCGGCGCTGGCTGGGGTATGTCGCCGTTGCTGGCGGGTTTGTTGCCCGTCGCCATCGGCACCGCGTTGCCGGAAGTCGCTGCGGCCATTGCCGCCGCGCGACGCGGGCAGGGCGACATGGTCGTAGGTCATGTGATCGGCTCCAGCCTGTTCAACGTGCTGGTGGTGATTGGTGGCATGGCGGCGCTGCGGCCAATGCCGTTGCCGGCCTCGTTCGTGCGGCTGGAGTTGCCGGCGGCGATCGTGTTCGTACTGATGCTTTACCCGATGCTGCGCGGCGACCTGAAGATCAGCCGCGGCGAAGGCGCGGTGCTGTTCGTCGCGTTCCTGGCGTGGGTGGGGCTGGAGCTGGCGCTGTTCGCCGTGTAGGAGCGGCATAAGCCGCGAAGCCGACAGCGTTGAAAGCGCGGGATCAAATGCAATCACAAGCCATGTTGCCGGAGCTGTTGCAGTGGCTTCGCGGCTTACGCCGCTCCTACAGGTACAGCGGCGTTGTCTCGTGTACTCATCGCCGGTGTTGGGCTTGAATCA
Organism: Stenotrophomonas sp. STEN018; assembly: GCF_056760235.1. Taxonomy (NCBI): domain Bacteria; kingdom Pseudomonadati; phylum Pseudomonadota; class Gammaproteobacteria; order Lysobacterales; family Lysobacteraceae; genus Stenotrophomonas; species Stenotrophomonas sp. STEN018. Next base: position 141,350 of record NZ_JBRREK010000003.1, on the reverse strand, counting down.
ATGTTTCTGGGCTGACAAGGAGTCGAGCATGCGTAGTCTGTTGTTGATGTCGGTTCTATCAATGGGCTTGGTGGGATGTGCCCATGTTGAACGAAGCACGGCATGGGTGGACCCAGCTATGGCGGTGCAGCTGGCGGCTGCGGCCGGTCCGCAGCGCGGGGTAGATGGGGTGTTTGCGCTGACGGTGCGTGCCAGTGGCAATGCCGATGGCAGGTTGTACCTGAACTCCCAATCGGATTACCGCGATCCGCGCAATCTCAGCATCAGCATCGGGCCCGATGCGCTTCAGGAAATGGTGGCGCTGTATGGTGTCGATCCAGGCGCTGCCTTGAAGGGACGCGCGATCCTGGTACAGGGTACTGCGCGGATGGTGCGCATTGCGTTCGTTGCCGATGGCAAACGCGTCAGTGACAAGTATTACTACCAGACGCATGTGCAGGTTGATGACGCCGCGCAGCTGCGGTTGCGCTGAGGTGGTGCCTGTAGTGCCGAGCCATGCTCGGCAGGAGCATTGCCGGGAAAGCCCAATGCCGAGCATGGCTCGGCACTACAGAGGACGGCGTTTGTAGAGCGGATCCATGGTCCGCTGGGGCATTACCGGGCAGGCCAAATGCCGAGCATGGCTCGGCACTACTAGGTGGAGCGTTTGCCGAGCATGGCTCGGCACTACTAGGTGGAGCGTTTGCCGAGCATGGCTCGGCACTACAGGTGGAGCATTTGCCGAGCATGGCTCGGCACTACAGGTGGAGCATTTGCCGAGCATGGCTCGGCACTACTCTTTTGGCGGCTCCGGGCGGCTTTCCATCATCAGCGACAGTGCGGCCTTGGCCATCAGATGGGCGCTGATCGGGGCGGTGATGAACAGGAATACGGTGATCAGCAGCTCGCGCGGCTGCGGGTCCTGGCCGAGGAAGATGTGATACGCCACCGAGCACACCAGTACGCAGCCCACGCCCAGTGTGCTGGCCTTGGTCGGTGCGTGCAGGCGTTTGAAGAAATCGGAGAAGCGCACCAGGCCCAGCGCGCCGACCAGGATGAAGAAGCAGCCAAAGGCCAGCAGCGCCGACAGCGCGATCTGCAGAAACGTGATCATTCGACGATATCCCTGCGCAGCACGAACTTGCTCAGCACCACCGTGCTGCAGAAGCCGAGCATGGCGATGATCAGCGCGGCCTCGAAGTAGATGGCCGAGTCCAGGTACATGCCGAACAGCATCAGCTCGGCGATGGCGGTGACCGACAAGGTATCCAGCGCGAGGATGCGGTCGGGTACAGTCGGCCCGCGCAGCAGGCGCCACAAGCCCAACAGCATGGCGATGCCGACCACGTGCATGCATACCACCAGCGTGGTTTCGAATATCTGGTAACCGTTCACGGGAAGATCTCCATCAGCGGCGCTTCGTAGCGGCTCTTGATCTCGTTGATCAGGGCGTTGGCATCTTCAAGGTGCAGTACGTGCACCAGCAGATGGCGGCGGTCTTCGGACAAGGCTGCCGACACGGTGCCCGGGGTCAGGGTGATGAAACTGGTCAACGCGGCGATGCCGTGGATGTTGGCGATATCCAGTGGCACCCAGATGAAACCGGGCTTGAGCTTGTGCTCGGGTCCAAGCACCTGCGCGGCCACCCGCAGGTTGGATACCAGGATGTCCCACAGCACCACCGCCAACAGCTTTGGCACCGGTCGCAAGGTGCCGAGGCGGGCAAACTCGCGGTCCAGACGCGCGGCGAACAAGGGGATCACCACGCCCAGCAACAGGCCAAGTACCAGCTGTCCGAGGTCGAAACTGTCGGACATCACCATCCAGAACGCGACCACGGTGATCGACAGGGCTGGCGAGGGGAAGATCCGGCGCAGCAGGGGGCGACGTTCGCTCATGGCTGCCTCAGCTGCGGCGTGGTGCCGCGTACGTCATGCAGGTATTGATCCGGCGCCAGCAACTGCGCGGCGATGGCGTCGGTCTGGCGCATCAGCGGGGCGGCGAAGATGGTCATCAGCACCACATAGCCCAACAGCAGACAGGTCGCGGCAGTTTCAAATGGCCGCGCTGGCGCATCCACCGGTTCGGGGTCGGGTATGGCGGCATCATCATCACCGGGAACGCGCCAGAACAGGCGGATGCCGGTGCGTGCCAGGCCCATGATCACCAGCAGGCTGCTGCCCAGCACCGCGCTCCAGACCACGGCGGTATGCGCGTCGGGTACTGCCGAGAGCAGTGCAGCCTTGGCCAGGAAGCCGGCCAGTGGCGGCAGGCCGGCCACGGCAACCGCGCCCACCAGGAACAACAGGCCCGGCACGGTTCGGCTTGGCAGCACGGCAGTGAGCTCGTGTTCGCGGCGGCGGTCGGCCTGTACGCGACGGCGGCGCATCAGGTCGGCGATCAGGAACAACGCGGCGGCGGCAAAGGTGCTGTGCGGCAGGTAGTACAGGCCGGCGGAGATGGTGCCGGCGCTGCCCAGCGCGAAGGCGATGAACAAGGTCGCAGCCGATACGACCACCAGATAGGCCACAAGCACGCTCATGCGGGTTGCTGCCAGCGCACCCAGCGCGCCAACCACCAAGGTGGCGATGCCGGCCCATAGCAGCCAGTCGCTGCCATAGCCGCTCATCGCGCCAGCATCGGCATCGAACCACAGCGAGGTCACCCGCAGCACCGAGTACAGGCCAACCTTGGTCATGATCACGAACAGCGCGGCGACGGCGGCCGGCGCGCGTGCATAGGACTCGGGCAGCCACAGGTACATCGGCAGCAGTGCCGCCTTGGAGCAGAACACCAGCAGCAGCAAGCCCAGGGCGGCCTTGGCCAGGCTCAGGTGCGAGGGCGGCAGCTCGGCGATGCGCTGGCCGATCTCGGCCATGTTCAAGGAACCCAGGGTGGCGTAGAGCATGCCCAACGCGATCAGGAACAGGGTCGAGGCGGTGACGTTGAACACCACGTAATGCAGGCCGATGCGCATGCGCAGGCCGCGCCCGCCGGACAGCAGCAGGCCGTAGGAGGCGATCAGCATCACCTCGAAGAACACAAACAGATTGAAGATGTCGCCGGTCAGGAAGGCGCCGTTGAGGCCAACCAGCTGGAACTGGAACAGCGCATGGAAGTGCGGCGCGCGTCGGTCCCAACCGGTGCAGGCGTACAACAGGCAGGCGATGGCCAGCAGCAGGGTGGTGCCCAGCATCCAACCAGCCAGGCCATCGGCAACCAGCGCGATACCCAGGCGCGCCGGCCAGTCGCCGAGCAGGTAGGCCGAAATCTGACCCTGGCTGGTCTGTGCGATCAGCAGCGCCACTGCCACGGCGAGGGCTGCCATGCTGGCCCAGGCCACCGAGCGCTGCACCTTGGGCCCGTAGCGGCGGTGTTCGATGAACAAGGACAGTGCAGCGCCGAGCAGCGGAATCAGGATCGGCAGGATCACCAGATGATTCATGCGCCGCCCCTCGACTTGGCCGCTTGCTCAGCCGGCAGTTCGGGCTCGTGCGCATCCACATGGTCGCTGTGGTTGTCGCTGCGGCTACGCATCGCCAACACGATGCTGACCGCGGTCATCGCAAACGCAATCACGATCGCGGTCAGTACCAGCGCCTGCGGCAGCGGGTCGGTGTAGTGGGTCAGGGTGGTGGCCACGCCGTCCTTGAGCACCGGTGCCTTGCCGATCACCGGCCGGCCCGCGCTGAAGATCAGCAGGTTGGTGGCATAGGACAGGAAGGTCATGCCCAGGATCACGTCGAAGCTGCGTGCGCGCAGCAGCAGGTAGATGCCGATGCCGGCCAGTACGCCGATGGCGCTTGCCAGTGCCAGTTCCATCAGTGCATCTCCCCGGTGCGTGCCGAACGGCGGTGGATATCGATTTCGCCGTTGCGGGCATTGCGGGTACGCGAGGGCTTGATGGTGCCCATCATCGACAGGATCAGCATCACCCCGCCAAACACCACCAGGTAGACGCCGGTATCAAAACCAATCGCGCTGGCCAGCGGTACGGTGCCGATCAATGGCAGCTCCAGATCCAGATGACCACTGGTCAGGAACGGCACGCCGAACAGCATCGAGGCCACGCCGCTGAGCAGGGCAATCAACAGACCCAGGCCGATGCAGCGGATGTAGTCGAAGCCGAAGCGCGATTCCACCGAGACGGTGCCTTGGATCACGTACTGGATCAGCAGCGGTACCGCCAGCACCAGGCCGGCGATGAAGCCGCCGCCGGGCGCGTTGTGGCCGCGCAGGAACAGGAAGATCGACACCGTGAGTGTCAGCGGGAACATGATCTGGGCCAGATCGGCCGGCACCGGCAGCTTGATCGGCGGGCCCGGCATGATCTGTTCCGGTGCCATCCGTGAGCGTCGCAACATCGCGTGTACCACCAGCGCGGCGATGCCGAACACGGTGATCTCGCCGAAGGTATCGAAGCCGCGGAAATCGACCAGGATCACGTTCACCACGTTGTGGCCATAGGCCTCGGGCAGCGAACGCAGCAGCATCTCACCGGACATGGTGTTGGGCGGCAGCGTCATCAGCGAGTAGGCCAGTGCGGCGATGCCGCCACCGGCAACGATGGCAAGCACCGCATCACGGCGCTTGCGCCAGCGTGAGTGCTCCGGCGGCGACTGCGTCGGCAGATAGTTCATGCCCAGCAGCATCAGCGCCAACGTCACCATTTCCACCATCAGCTGGGTCAGGGCCAGATCGGGCGCAGACAGGAATACGAAGGTCAGCGCTACCATCAAGCCGGTACCGCCCATCACGATCACCGCCAGCAGACGCTGCTGGTACAGGAACAGCCCGGCGAAGGCGCAGGCCAGCATCACCAGCCACAGCGTCCAGCCCAGCAACGGCATGGTCTGTGGAGCCGGCCACAGCGGCATCACCGGATTGGCGATGTAAGGTGCGGCGGCAACGATCACCGCCACCAGCACCAGCGCAAACAGCATGCGCTGCAGGCTGCCATTGGCCAGCGCGGTGGTGAGGCGATGAGCGAAGCCGAACAGCACATCCAGACCGCGATGGAACAGGTGCTTGCCGGTCGGCCGGTTGCGCGCGGCATACAGATCGGTGAAGCGGCGCAGGCCGAAGTACAGCGCAACACCACCCACCACGCCGAGCGCGCTCATCGCCAGCGGCAGGTTGAAGCCATGCCAGACCGCAAGGCTGTATTCCGGCATCGAGGTGCCGAGGATGGAGGCGGCAGCAGTCTGCAGCACCGGCGCGATGGTCAGTGCCGGGGCGATGCCCACGGCCAGGCAGATCACCACCAGCACTTCCACCGGCACCTTCATCCAGCGCGGCGGCTCGTGTGGCACCACGTCGATGTCGACCGGGCCCTTGCCGAAGAAGGTGTCGTGGACGAAGCGCAGGCTGTAGGCGACGCCGAGGATGCCGGCCAGCAGGGCGGCGGCACTCATCGCCCGTCGCATCCAGTCCGGGCCCTGCGTTGCCAATGCCTCGGCGAACAGCATTTCCTTGGACAGGAAGCCATTGAGCAGCGGGATGCCGGCCATCGCCAGCGAGGCGACGATGGCCAGCGCGCTGGTGATCGGCATCAGCTTGCGCAGGCCACCGAGCCTGCGCATGTCGCGGGTGCCGGTCTCGTGGTCGATGATGCCGGCGGCCATGAACAACGAGGCCTTGAAAGTGGCGTGGTTGAGGATGTGGAACACGCCGGCCACTACCGCCATCGGCGTGGACAGGCCGAACAGCAGGGTGATCAGGCCCAGGTGCGAGATCGTCGAATAGGCCAGCAGGCCTTTGAGATCATGCTGGAAGATCGCGTTCCAGGCGCCGATCAGCAGGGTGAGCGCGCCGATGCCGCTGACCACGTAGAAGAACAGCTCGGTGCCGGCCAATGCGGGGTGCAGGCGCGCCAGCAGGAACACGCCGGCCTTCACCATCGTTGCCGAGTGCAGGTAGGCCGATACCGGGGTCGGCGCGGCCATCGCCTGTGGCAGCCAGAAGTGGAACGGGAACTGCGCGCTCTTGGTGAAGATGCCGGCCAGCACCAGCAGCAGTGCCCATGGGTACAAGGTACTGGCGCGGATCAGGTCGCCCGAGGCCAGCACCACGTCCAGATCGAAACTACCGACGATGCGGCCGATCAGCAGCACACCAGCCAGCAGCGCCAGGCCGCCGCCACCGGTGACGATCAAGGCCATGCGCGCGCCCTCGCGGGCGTCCTTGCGGTGCGACCAGAAGCCGATCAACAGGAACGAACTGATGCTGGTCAGCTCCCAGAACACCATCAGCAGCAACAGGTTGCCGGCCAGCACCATGCCCAGCATCGCGCCCATGAACAGCAGCAGATAACTGTAGAAGCGTCGCGCGCTGTCCTTGGCCGACAGGTAGTAGTGCGCATACAGCACCACCAGGGCGCCGATGCCGAGCACCAGCCCGGTGAACATCCAGGCCAAGCCATCCAGCCGCAGGCTGAAATCCAGGCCGATCTGTGGCAGCCATTGCCAGCTGTTGCGGACTATCTCGCCATCGAGCACGGCCGGGGTAACGCTGCCGAGCAGGGCCAGACCTAGAACCGGTGCCGCTGCTGCTGTCCATGCGGCTGCACTGCGCGACAAGCGGCCATTGAGAGCGATGGCCGCTGCCAGCAGAAAGGGCAGCGCAAGCAGTAGCAACAGGACTGGCGTCATGTAGGGCGCGGTTCAGAAAGGGGTTTTGCAGTCTAACAGGCGATTTTTTCGATCCGCGACTTTTTCTGAATGATCCGTTCGGGTTAGGTCGCTGGAGCCAGTGCTGCCAGTGGCTGCGGCCGGAAAACACGAAAGCGGCGTGTCGCGGGGAGGTTCCGGGGTCTCGTTCGATGCGGTGCAGCAGGCTGACTGCGCACCAGCTGGCAACGGCAGCCGGTTGTCCGGTAAACACAGCGCTAGCCCGGGCTACGTCGTCGATATGCAGACTGGCGTTTTTGTGGGAGCGGCGTGAGCCGCGAAGCCGGTACATCATCAGATGGCACAAGATGCCAAGGGCTTCAGCAACATCAGCTTCGCGGTTCACGCCGCTCCCACAGCCGCCGCTCACTCCCGGTGACGGCTGCGGAATCGGGGGTGCTTCGCCTATCCTTCCATCCATGGAGAACGACATTCGCAGTGCAGCGGGCGGTAACCGCGCGCTGGTATTTGGTGGCAGTGGCCAGATCGGCAAGCGCTTGCTGGCGAATCTGGCAGCCGCAGGCTGGCAGGTAAGCGCAGTGACCCGGCAGGCGCGCGCGCCCATGCCCGGGGTGGAATGGCAGTTAGGCGATCTGTCCAGCACCCACCTGGCGGACCAACCCGTGGATGCGGTTTTCAGCTGTGGTCCGCTGGACCACTTTGCGCGCTGGTATTCAACCTCGAGCATCGATGCACCGCGGGTGGTTGCGTTTGGTTCGACCAGCGTGGATGTGAAACAGGATTCGTCCGAGCCGAGCGAGCGCGATGTCGCGCGCCGCCTGCGCGAAGCCGAGCGCGTGTTGTTCGACAGCGCTGCGGCGCGGAACGTGGCCGCGACCGTACTGCGGCCAACCCTGGTCTATGGCGCCGCCAGCGACAAAACCCTCACCAAGATCGCCGCCCTGGCCACCCGCACCGGTTTCTTTGCGCTGCCGGCGAATGCCAATGGCCTGCGCCAACCGGTGCATGTGCAGGATCTGGCCGATGCGGCGATGCAGGTGCTGGCGTGCCCGGTCACTGCAGGTCAGGCCTATGCCTTGGGCGGTGGCGAAGTGCTGGGCTATGCCGAGATGGTGCGGCGGACGCTGGCTTGCTTGCCTGCACGTCCGCGTCTGCTGCGCGTACCCGCACCGCTGTTCAAGTTGGCCTTGCGCCTGGCCCATGCTGGCGGGCGGCTACAGGGCATGAATGCGGCGGCGCTGGCGCGGATGACCGAGCCGCTGGCATTCGATATCGAGCCGGCACGACGTGATTTCGGCTATGCGCCGCGCGCCTTCGTTGCCGAGGCGGCGATGTTCAGCGCACCGCCGGAATCGGCGCAGGCATAACCTGTTCGCAAGGCGGCGGATGTATCCGCTGCGCTCAGTAATGCCAGCCGAACTGCCGGAACAGCTTGGACAGCACCCAGATCGGGCCGATCAGCAGATAGGTCAGGTCGGTGAGGAAGCTGGGGCGACGGCCTTCGATCTTGTGGCCGATGAACTGCGCTATCCACGCCACCACGAACACGCCGATGGCGATGTACAGCAGCATCTGGATGCCAAACCGGTCTTCCAACAGCCGGCAGATGCAACCAAACACGAAGAAAATGATCAGCATGCCGATGCCCAGTGGACGCGACAGGCGGTTGTAATAGGCCCAGGTGCCGAACATGGCAAATGCCGCCCAGATGCCATGCTGGAACCACGGCACCAGCGGTGGAATGCACCACAGCATGGCGATCACCGACCACAGGATCGCGGGCACCGCGAACACGTGGATGGCTTGGTTGGTGTGGTTGACGTGATCGCCTGAGTAGCTGGCGAAGTAACGATCCACAGGACGCGCAATACTCATTCCAACTCCCTCCCGGGTTGACTGGCAGAGCATAGCGCGGCTTCCCTACGGATGCGCACGGTGGCCGTGCGCATCCGTGACCGGTGCTGCAGGAATCAGTCGACGCTGATGCCGGCCAGCTTGTCCAGCGCTTCGGCGTACTTGGCGCGGGTGCGCTCGATCACCTCGGCCGGCAGCGCCGGGCCCGGGGCGGTCTTGTCCCAGTCCAGCGTTTCCAGGTAGTCGCGCACGAACTGCTTGTCGTAGCTCGGCGGGCTGATGCCCACCTGATACTCGTCGGCCGGCCAGTAACGCGAAGAATCCGGGGTCAGCATCTCGTCCATGATGTACAGACGGCCATCGGCGTCGGTACCGAACTCGAACTTGGTGTCGGCCAACAGAATGCCGCGCTCGGCCGCGTACTCGGCGGCGAACTGGTAGATGCGCAGGGTGGCATCGCGCACCTTCTCGGCCATGTCCGCGCCCACTGCCTTGACCATCGCGTCGAAGTCGATGTTCTCGTCGTGGTCGCCCACCGCCGCCTTGGTGGACGGGGTGAAGATGGCTTCGGGCAGCTTTTCAGCCTGCTGCAGGCCGTCGGGCAGGGCGATGCCGCTGATCTTGCCGGTGCGCTGGTAGTCCTTCCAGCCGCTGCCGATCACGTAGCCGCGGGCAATGGCTTCCACCGGTACCGGCTTGAGCTTCTTGGTCACCACCGCACGCTTGGCGTACAGCGCCGGGTCCACGCCTTCGGGCAGCACGCTGGCCACGTCGATGCCGGTCAGGTGGTTGGGCATCAGGTGCGCGGTCTTGGCGAACCAGAAATTGGATACCTGGCACAGCATCTCGCCCTTGCCCGGGATCGGGTCGGGCAGCACCACGTCGAATGCCGACAGGCGATCGGTGGCGACCATCAACAGGTATTCGCCCGGGGGTGTTCCGGCTGGCAGACGTTCGCGCGGGATATCAAACACATCACGCACCTTGCCGCGATGGCGCAAGGGCAGGCCGGGAAGATCGGATTGCAACAGCGTGGTCGGCACGGGCACTCCTGGGACTTGGCAATGAATGCCGCCGGCTTGGAGGACCCGGGTCTGGAGGACCCGCTGGGCCCGCGGCTGGTCGGCGGGCGGCCTAGTGTACGGCCGGATCGGGCCGCTGTGGCATAAAATGCGCGTCTTGATTGTCCACAGGCCATTCACCCACCCATGCGCTGGTACGGAAAACTGTTCGGCTTCATCGCCGGGGCCCTGTTGTTCAGGCCCAACCCCTTGTTTGGCGGGATTATTGGCCTGTTGCTGGGGCATGCCTTCGACAACGACTGGTTCAAGCTGGGCAAGGACCTGCCGTACCGCGAGCTGGGGGTCACCCGTGACGCCACCGACGCCGAGATCGACCTGGCCTACCGCCGCCTGATGTCCCAGTACCACCCCGACAAAGTGGCCGGCGCCGCCCCCGAGCTGCGCGCCCAGGCTGAAAAGAAGGCCCGGCAGATCAACGCCGCCTACGACCGCATCAAATCCCTGCGTAAACGCTGAAGGTCCTGCCATGTCCAACTGCATCATTGCCCCGTCCATTCTCTCGGCCAATTTCGCCAAGCTCGGCGAGGAGGTCGACAACGTGTTGGCCGCTGGTGCCGACTGGGTCCACTTCGACGTGATGGACAACCACTACGTGCCCAACCTGACCATCGGCCCGATGGTCTGCCAGGCGCTGCGCAAGCACGGTGTCACCGCGCCGATCGACGTGCACCTGATGGTGGAGCCGGTCGACCGCATCGTGCCGGACTTCGCCGAGGCCGGTGCCAGCATCATCAGCTTCCACCCGGAAGCCAGCCGCCACGTGCACCGCACCATCCAGCTGATCAAGTCGCACGGCTGCAAGGCCGGTCTGGTGCTGAACCCGGCAACGCCGGTTGAAGTGCTGGACTGGGTGCTGGAAGACCTGGACCTGGTGCTGTTGATGTCGGTCAACCCGGGCTTCGGCGGCCAGGCCTTCATCCCCTCGACCTTGGACAAGTTGCGTGCAGTGCGGGCGATGATCGACAAGCTCGGCAAGCCGGTGATGCTGGAAGTGGACGGCGGGGTAAAGGCCGACAACATCGGTGAGATTGCCGCTGCCGGTGCCGATGCCTTCGTGGCTGGTTCGGCCATTTTCAACGCGCCCAACTACGCTGAGATGATCAGCAAGATGCGCGGCAATGTCGCTGCGGCGCGAGGCTGAGTGATGAGCGCGGCTGAAGTGCAGATCCGTCCGGCGCTGGCCGATGACGCAGGCCTGATCCTGCACTTCATCCGCGAGCTGGCCATTTACGAGAAAGCCGAATCATCAGTGCAGACTGACGAGGCTGGCATTCGCGCCAGTCTGTTTTCTGCCGGTGCCAAGGCGCAGGCCTTGATCTGCGAACGCGATGGTCAGGCGATTGGCTACGCGGTGTTCTTCTACAACTACTCGACCTGGCTGGGCCGCAATGGCATCTACCTGGAAGATCTGTACGTGAGCCCGGAAGCGCGTGGTAGTGGTGCTGGCAAGGCCTTGCTGCAGCACATCGCCAGGCTGGCGGTGGAGCAGGGCTGCGGTCGTTTTGAATGGTCGGTGCTGGATTGGAATACGCCGGCCATCGAGTTCTACAAAGCGGCCGGAGCAACAGCGCAGGACGAATGGACGGTGTATCGCCTGCAAGGCGAAGCACTGCAGAAATTCGCCAAAGGCGAATGACCGGCTGTTTGTAGGAGCGGCGTAAGCCGCGAAGCACGCGCAGCTTCGGATTGCGTATGCGCTGGTGTTTGATTGATGTCAGCTTCGCGGCTTACGCCGCTCCTACAACAGAAAAAAAAAGCCGCAACGTCACCGTTGCGGCCGGGGAATGTTTTGGAGGCTGATCCTGCCTCCATCCGTCGTCCTTGCTATGGACTTCCATTCTCCGGATCGACAATGACGACTTCATGACGGGCCGCACCCACCGACGCTGGTGGCGCTCTTGTTTGCCGCAGAACCATCGCCGGCAACATTACAGAGAGTTCATGCAGCGGCCATCTCCAGGTTAGACCGGAGGGCGCAATCTGACCCCGATGGCGAAACACAGCGCCATCCCGAATCCTCGTCATCGTCGTTACAGCCAGCTTAAAAGGATTACTCTCATGAAGATCTCCGCCATTCTCCTCGCCGTTGGCCTGTCGCTCGGCGCAGGCGCCGCGTTTGCCGCCCAGACCACCGCCCCGGCCGCGACCCCCGCACCTGCAATGACCAGCAGTGCACAGCCGGCTGCCCATCACGCCGCCAAGAAGCATCACGGCAAGAAGCACCACCACAGTGCTGCGAAGAAGGCCGTTGCTGCACCGGCCGCAACTGGCGCCGGCAGCCGCTGATTGCGGTTGGACGTGCCGGTCAACATCCCGGGGCGTCGTTCCAGCGAGAAGGCCCCGTCAATGACGGGGCCTTTTCCTGTGTGGGTTTGGCAGGGGCGTGCTGTCGGCGGGTAGTGTCCATGGTCAAGCATGCCGGGGGTGTGTCGTGAAGATGATCCTTGTCATTCTGTCGGCTGGCGCGCTTTGCGTGGCGAGTCTGCTGGCGGCGGCGCCGTTGCCGACTTCAGTGGTGCCGACTTCGGCGGTGGTGGTATCGCCGTCGCATTCAGCCGCAGTCACCAAGGAAACCCGGGTTATCCGGCGTTGCCTCAAGCGCAGTGCGCTTGGTCGTTGTGAGCGCTGGTCGCTGCCATCGCGGCATCCGTTGGTGGACGCGGCCACATCGCCGCGACCGCGTACGCCCTGATCGACGGCAGCGCATGCAGCCGGCATGCGCGCACCGCGCTATCCTCAAACAAATCTGGGCGGAGTGTGGGTATGCGGATACTGGTGGTCGAGGACGATGCGCAGATCGCCAGCTTCCTGGTCAAGGGACTGAAGGAAGAGGGGCATGCGGTGGACACTGTGGCCGATGGCCGGCAGGGCCTGTTCATGGCCACCACCGAGGCCTACGCGGTGATCGTGCTGGACCGCATGCTGCCGGTGATTGACGGCATGACCGTGTTGCGCACGCTGCGCGGTGCCGGCAACACGGTGCCGGTATTGATGTTGACCGCCCTGGGCGATGTGGAACGCCGGGTCGAGGGCCTGCGCGCCGGTGCCGATGATTACCTGGTCAAGCCTTTCGCCTATTCCGAGTTCAGTGCGCGGCTGGAAAGCCTGCTGCGGCGTGGAGGCAATGCTGCGGCTGCTACCGAGGCCACCCGCCTGCGGGTGGAAGACCTGGAGCTGGATCTGCTCAAGCGCAGCGCCAGCCGTGCTGGTTGTGGCATTGAGCTGCTGCCGCGCGAATTCCGTCTATTGGAGTATCTGATGCGGCAGAGCGGCCGGGTGGTGACGCGAACAATGCTGCTGGAGGCGGTGTGGGACTATCACTTCGATCCCCAAACCAATGTGATCGATGTGCACATCAGCCGCTTGCGGCAGAAGATCGATCACGGTTACGCGGTGCCCTTGTTGCATACGGTGCGTGGCGCCGGTTACCGATTGGGCAACTGATGCGACTGTTGCGCTCCACCACGTCACGGCTGGCGCTGTCGGTATCGGTGGCGTTTCTGCTGGCCTGCATGCTGCTGGGGACCGGTATCTATCTGGCGGTTTCCGCCCTGCTGGAGCGTGATGCGCACGAACTCGTGCGTGCCGACGGTGCCGGCCTGCGCGATATCTATCGTCACGCCGGTTACGACCGTCTGCGCGAAGAGATACAGACGCGCATCGACATGCCCGAGGATCCTGACGCGCTGTACATGCTGCTGGCTGCCGATGGCAGCGTGGTCGCCGGTTCCCTGCAGGCAGTACCCGGCTGGAAGCCACAGCAGCACTGGCTGGAGTTTGTTGATGAGGAGGCCGACGACGATCCACGCGTGGTCGCCAACCAACAGCAGTTGGATAACGGTGGCTACCTGATCACCGGCCTGCGCATGCGCTCGGAGGATGGTTTTCTTCGGCTGATCCTGCATTCGGCGTTGGCCGCATTGCTGGTTGCAGCGCTGATGGGCGCGATTGTCGGGCGCTGGACCTCGCGCTGGGTTGCGCGTCGCCTGGGCAGCCTGGACCGCACTGCCGAGCGGGTTGCCGCTGGCGAAATGGAGCTGCGTGCGCATAGCGACGGCAGCGGTGATGCATTTGACCGGGTTGCTCAGCGCTTCAACGGCATGCTGGATCGCATCCAGGAGCTGCTGGACGGTGTGCGCCACGCCACCGACCACATTGCCCATGATCTGCGTACGCCGCTGAGCCGTTTGCGCGGGCGTCTGGAAACGATGCGCGCTACGCCGGCCATGGCGGCTTCGCCGCAGGCCTTGGCCGAGTTGGATGCGGGTCTGGCCGAAACTGACACCTTGTTGCAGTCGTTTGCTGCCTTGCTGCGGCTGGCACGCATCGAAGCGCAGGCGCCGCCGCAAGCCGAGGGCGCGCAGGCGCTCGATCTGCAGGCGCTGGCGGCCGATGCGATCGAGTTGTATGCGCCGATGGCAGCCGAGCGCGGCCTGCAGATCGTGCCGCAGCTTGCCTCGGTCACTGTTTCCGGTGATGCCGACCAGCTGTTCCAGCTGCTGATCAACCTGCTGGACAACGCCATCAAATACGCACCGGTCGGCACCGCCATAACCGTCACGGTAGGCCGGGAGCAACGGCAGGCGCTGCTGCAGGTCGACGACCAGGGGCCAGGCATCCCGGTTCAGGAGCGGCAGCGCGTATTTGATCGTTTCGAACGCCTGCAGGCCGACCGCGGCACGCCCGGCACAGGCTTGGGCTTGAGTCTGGTGCGGGCGGTGGTGCACCGGCACCGCGGCAGCGTCACCTTGGATGACTGCGGGCCCGGTTTGCGGGTGCGGGTGCTGCTGCCTGCAGCGGAAAGCTGAACAGGTGCGGTTTCGGTCATTCCGGCGGTCCCGCAGGACAAGGTTGCCACTGCAAGCAAATCCGCTGCGCTGCAAGCGCACAATCGGCGCCGACATGCGGTAAAGTTGCCCGGTGCCCATTCTGACGACCAAGCGTTCCCTTTCTTCCGCTCGCCGCTGGTGGCGATGGTGGCCCGTTGCCGTCGTCCGTACCGCCATCGTCGATTCCCGGAAGGAAAGCCGTCTTGATCACGCAAGAGCAGTTCCAGCAGCTGGCCGCTGAAGGCCACAGCGCACACCCGCATAATTTCGTACCCGTCGTCCGCGAAGTGCTGTCCGACCTGGACACGCCGCTTTCGGTCTATCTGAAGCTCGCCGACGGCCCGTATACCTACCTGTTTGAATCGGTCGAAGGCGGCGAACGCTTCGGGCGCTATTCCATCATCGGCATGCCTGCGCGCCGCATCTACAGCTTCCGTGGCCATACGCTGGAAGTCAGCGAGCTGGGCGAAGTGGTCGAGCGCCGCGAAGTAGCCGATCCGCTGGCTGAGGTGGAAGTGCTGCGCAAACAGTACTCGGTGCCGCAGCTGGAGGGCTTGCCGGGCTTCACTGGCGGCCTGGTCGGTTGGTTCGGCTTTGAGTGCATCCAGTACATCGAGCCGCATCTGGGCGCGGGCGACAAGCCCGACGAACTCGGTACGCCGGACATCCTGCTGATGCTGTCCGAAGAGCTGGCGGTGTTCGACAACCTCAAGGGCCGCCTGTACCTGATCGTGCATGCCGACCCGGCGCAGCCGCAGGCCTGGGCACGTGCAAACCGTCGTCTCGACGAGCTGGCACACCGCCTGCGTCAGGGCGGTGCCGGTTACCCGCAGTCGCAGGTTTCCGATGCCATCGACGAGCAGGATTTCCAGTCCTCGTTCACCCGCGAGGAGTACCACGCGGTGGTACGCAAGGCGCAGGATTACGTGCGTGCCGGCGACATCTTCCAGGTCGTGCCGAGCCAACGCCTGCGCGTGCCGTTCCGTGCGCGGCCGATCGATGTGTACCGTGCGCTGCGCGCGCTTAATCCATCGCCGTACATGTATTTCATCGATGTTGGCGGCACGCAGGTGGTCGGATCTTCGCCGGAAATTCTGGCGCGTCTGCGCGATGGCATCGTCACCGTGCGCCCGATCGCCGGCACCCGCCCGCGCGGCGCCACGCCGGAGCTGGACAAGGCCTTGGAGGTCGAGCTGCTGGCCGATCCCAAGGAACGCGCCGAGCACGTGATGCTGATTGATCTGGGCCGCAACGATGTCGGCCGTGTCGCCGAACCGGGCACGGTGAAGGTCGGTGAGCAGTTCGTGATCGAGCGCTACAGCCACGTCATGCATATCGTCAGCGAAGTCACCGGCACCTTGAAGGCTGGGCTGAGCTATAGCGATGTGATGCGCGCGACCTTCCCGGCCGGCACCGTCAGCGGTGCGCCGAAGATCCGCGCGCTGGAAATCATCCGCGAGCTGGAACCGGTCAAGCGCAATGTCTATTCCGGTGCGGTCGGTTATATCGGCTGGAACGGCGATGCCGATACCGCCATCGCCATCCGTACGGCGGTGATCCAGGACGGTTACCTGTACGTGCAGGCCGGCGGCGGCGTGGTTTACGACTCCGACCCAGATGCCGAGTGGCAGGAAACCATGAACAAGGGCCGCGCGTTGTTCCGCGCGGTGGCGCAGGCGGCGAAGGGCTTGTGATGCGCTTTGTGCCGGCTGCCGATTGCCGTGCCTTGCAGATTCGAGACGATGTCTGACTTCACCAAGGAGATGGGTTGATGCGCCAGATACTGCCGCGTGCGTTGGTTCTGCTTTTGTCGATGCTTCCTTTGGCTGTGATGGCGCAGGCCAATAGCCTCCCATCGCAACCGCATCTGCTGGTGAAGGGACAAGCGGCACGTGAGGTTGTGCCTGACCAGTTCGGTATCAACGTAGCGCTGCGTTCGATCGACAAGGATCCGGCCCTTGCCCGCGAACGTGCGCAGGCCAACGCGGCGCAGGTGCTGGCGGTGTTCAAGGCGCAGCATGCGTTGAGCGACAGCGTGCAGGCATCGGCATTGAGCATCAGCCCGGAGTACCGGTATGCGAACAATACGCAGGTGTTTGCGGGAACCAAGGTCGAGCGTTCGCTGTCTGCCCGGTTTGCTTCATTGGACGAAGTGCGCCGCTTGCTCGGCAGCTTGAAGACCAGCGAAGAACTGCAGGTATCAGGTATCACCACCAGCTTCAAGGATGAGGCCACGGTGCGTGCCGAGTTGAAGCGCCAAGCCGCGCAACAGACAAGGGACACGGCGCAGAAGCTGGCTGATTCCTATGGCGTGCGTCTGGGTGGGCTGTACACGATTTCCGAGGTCGCTCCGAATTTCGCTTATGGCATTCAAGCAGGGACATGGCCGGGAGCGCGCGGCTCGCGGGGCCTTCCAGCTCCACCGGCTCCTCCTGCTGACATACAGGCAAATGCTCGCTCGACTGACGGCTTCTTCGCAGAATCGCTCGAAGCCGGCAGCATCACTCTTTCCGAAAACGTCTACGCGATCTTCCTGATCGCCCAATGAGTCCTTCCCCATGCTGTTGATGATCGATAACTACGATTGAGGTCTACTGGCGTCTATCAACCTCCATGGAACAACTCTAAGTCTATGTTTTTAAAGGGTTGATCGTCCATCGAGCGATTCTGAAAGCTGGACAAATCCAGTGCTCATGTGTGTAATGGAGTGTGTAACGGGCCAAACTGGAGGCGTTATACACATGGCACTCACAGCACTCAATCTTCTCTCGGCGCGCAAAGTGGAAACGGCGCAGCCCAGGCCCAAGGTGTACCAACTCCGGGACGGAGGCAGCCTCTTTTTGCGCGTTCAGCCCAACGGCTCCAAGCTCTGGTGGTACCGCTACCGGCTGGGCGGCGCTGAACAGGTGTACTCAATCGGGGTGTACCCAAAGGTCACGCTGGAGGCAGCCCGTGCGGAACGGGACCGGGCAAAGGCGTTGGTCAAGAAGGGCCTCGACCCCATCGTGGAGAAAAAGGCGGCGATCGCCCTCCAGGCCGACACATACGAACGCACGTTCGAGACCGTTGCTCGGGAGTGGATCGTCAGCAATGCTCACTGGAGCGAGTACTACACCAACCAGGTCACCAGCTACCTTGAGAAGGATGTTTTCCCCCGGATTGGCAAGTTGCCGATCAGCAGCATCAGGGCTCCACATCTGCGCCCCATCATCAAGGATGTGGCGGCTCGTGGCGCGAAGACTGTGGCGATCCTCATCCGCCAGTGGTGTGGGCAAATCTTCAGTTATGCGGCTGCCCAAGGTCTCTGCGAATACGATCCTGCCGCCTTGCTCAAGGGACTGGTCAAGCGCCCTCAGGTCCGCCACAACCCTCCGTTGACATGGGCAGAGATCCCGGACTTTCTCAATCGTGTGGACAACGAAGGGGGTTACCAGACGACAGTCCTCGCCCTCAAGCTGATGGCTTTGACCTACGTGCGCACCGTAGAACTGCGCAAGGCCTCCTGGGAAGAGTTCGACCTGGACAACGCCATGTGGTCGATTCCGTCCGAGCGCATGAAGATGCGACGCCCCCATCTGGTTCCCCTGTCACGGCAGGCGGTGGCCGCTCTTAGGGAACTACATGCTCTAACTGGCGGCGGCAAAGTATTGTTCCCGAGCTACAGAAAGCCGGGACAAGTGATGTCGGCAACGACGCTCAATCAAGCACTCAAGCGCATGGGTTATGGCGGACGGTTTTCGTCCCATGGCTTCCGCTCGACCGCAACGACGATCCTTGGACTGTTGGGATATCCGGAGAAGCGGGTCGATCTTCAACTCGCTCATTCCAAAAAGAGCAAGGACTCATCGCGCGCGCCCTACGATCACACGAAGTTTGTGGAGTCCCGCAAGGTAATCATGCAGGACTGGGCTGACATCCTTGACTCATTGCAGGCAGGGAAACCCGTTGAAGGGGTCACGAAGGCGTTTGGCCCCATGTCGAAGCGTAGAACGGCGCTGCTCCGTGTCATAGAGCGCGAGTGATGTCTGCTGCTTGGCGAGTGGAATGCCTAATGCACGTGTAGCACCTTGAACTGAAGACGCAGAACGAGGACATTGGCACTCGACTAGGTTGGAGCATTCTTGGCGACCTGCAGTGCTCTGCGCTCGAACCGCTCTGAAACAACGTCGGCTTGTCCGCAGGGCCGCTGCAGGTGGGTCACGATCTCGTAGGGTCCGTCAGACAGCGGCCGTGTGTGAATGCCCCATCCCTGCGCATGCTCAATGCGCGATTGCGCGGATACCCCGACGCCGTAGCCGGCAGCGACCCATAGCGCGATCATCTCGAAGGAAGAGACACGCTGAATGTTCTGTTGACTCACCGCGGGAAGAGAAGGCAGCCGCTGATCCAGCAAAGGGCAATTCTCTGCAGGCCAGCGAAAGACGGAGTAGTCCAACAGTTCGGCGATCGTGAGCTTCGCCTGGTCAAGTAAGGGAAAGCGCAACGGCATGGCGACGGCCATGTTCTCGGTCCATAGAGGTTGGCTTTTCAGCGACGGATCGCTCGATCCTTCAAGCGTCATGCCCGCGTCGTAGCGGCCTTCCCGAAGTCCCGCAATCAAATCATCGGCTGTGACCTCATGAAACGAAATGGTGACTTCCGGCTCTTCCGCACGCTGCAACGCAAGCAATGCCGAAAGATGCGATGACGGTACGCCAGGCGCTATGGCAAGCCTGAAATTGGAAAAGGAAAACTGGCTGGTGGCGTCGTGCATGAGAGCCCCCACAAAGCGATCGGATCAAAAAGGCGAGCCACCATGATAGCCAAAAGAGATATCTTTAACGTGGTTAAATTCGGTCGATTGATCGACGCTTCTGGTGATGCAGAAGCGCAGCGTTCAACCGGGCCGCCCCCCTGGCACAACCACCTATGAAGCCGAGCCGGCACTGGCCTTCGGCCAAGCGGTGCGTGCTGCCCGCTTGGCGCAGGGAGTCGCTCAGGATGAATTCGCGTCCATGGCTGGTATAGCTCGCTCGCATATGGGCAAGATCGAGCGTGGGGAGCACATGCCCACGCTCGCATTGATACTGAAAATCTCCGCTGCCCTCAGCATAAGTGCGGCAGAGCTGATGAGTGCAACGGAACGCAATCTTCGTGCCGATGCCCAATCTTAAGTGGTGCGGTCCGTTGCGTCAGTCGCTCGAAGGGTCCCGGAGGCGGTCGATAAATCGCACCAGCGAAGCCGATGAGTTGCTGCTTTCGAGTCGAAGCAGGTAGGTGGTGATCACGGCTGTATCCAGCGCCAATGGACGGATCACCACGTCCGGTCGCTGGCTGACCGGAATCTTGGTCGCCGTCATGAAGCCCACGCCGTAGCCGGCACCGACCAAGGTGAGCATCATGTCCAGCGAGGAAACCTCCTCAACGACATTCAGTTTGTGTTCCTGGGTCTGCAGGAGGCGCGCCAACTCGCGGCAGTAGCCTTCGCACACCTGGGGATCGCACAGGACAAGAGGATGCCCCCGGAGTTCATGGAGTGGAACCTCCTTGTGGACGAGCAGTGCGTGCCGGGCTGGCAAGGCGACCACCAGCGGGTCCTGCCAGATAGGTTCGGCGACGATGCCATCACCGACGTCGGCGGTATGAGCGAATCCGATGCAGAAGTCGCCCGAGCGCAGGCCGCGCAACTGCTCGGCCAAAGGCACTTCGGACATCCGTATCTCGATCTCGGGTTCTTCGGCACGGCAACGGGCTAGAAACGCCGACAGCCGGGGATCGAGCGCGCCGTCGGATACGGCGATGCGCAGGCTGCCTCGCAAGCCCGCCGCGACAGCCTTGACGTTCTCGCGGGCCTGCTCCAGGACGGTGAATAGCCGGCGAGTGTCCTGCAGGAACACGGCACCCGCAGCGGTCAGTCGGGTGCCCCGGCGGTCCCGGTCGAAGAGCACAGCGCCTAACTCGTCCTCAAGCTCCTTGATGGCGCGGGACAGAGGAGGTTGCTCAATGTGAAGACGCTCAGCCGCCCGTGTGAAATGAAGTTCTTCGGCCAAAACGATAAAGCAACGCAGGTGCCGCAGTTCCATGAGCAATGTTCCTATTCAGGCGCTGACGACCTCCTTCTGTTTGCTCCACGCGATGCAGGTTGAAAACTTCTTTTAAGCGATGTTTTTTCATATGTTCTTGAGCATGAGATGTAGGCGTTCAACTTTTCCAAACGAGAGGCCGGGCTGTGTTTGACCGAGCATTCAAGAGCCCTGTTTATCCACGGCGCTAAGGTTCAATCTTTACAATGTCCCCAATGCCTTGTACGTATGCGAGTGCATAGGCCATCTCTCCAGAGGTTTGCGCATGCAAAAACATCAATGGTTGTCCGCGTGTTATCTCGTCACCTAAGCGCACCTGCAATTGAATCCCTGCGGCTGGACTCTCAGGCGCACCGGCCAATTTGGCTAAACGAGAAAGCTTACGGTTGTCGATGTGTACTGCTCGGCCTGAAGTGGTTGCCAAAAGCGGTTCGACATAGAGAGCTTGGGGCGGCTCACGAAATCCCCCCTGAGCCGCGCAGATTCTCTGAAATTTTTCCCACGCGCGGCCACTGCTGATCGTCTCATGAGCCAACCGAAGTCCCTCCCCTTCTTTGGCGACGCCGCCAAGCTCAAGCACCGCGCCCGCCACCAACGCCACGCGGTCACATAGGTCTTGCGGCGCATCCGCCTCGTTGCGCAATACGGCCAACACGTCGCGCGCCTCCAACGCCGGGCCGATACCTCTGCCGACAGGCTGATTCCCGTCTGTAAACAGGCAACGCAATACAAGGCCAAATGACGCGGCGACTTCCGAAAGGTGATGCGCAAGATGCTCGGCAGTTTCCCGGCTGCGGACTTTTGCGGTTGGCCCAACCGGAATATCGATCACGATGTGGGTCGCCCCTGCTGCAATCTTCTTGGATAACACCGAGGCAATCAGTTGTCCTTGCGTGTCGATATCCAGTTCACGCTCAATACGCACGAAGATGTCGTCCGCGGGGCTGAGGTGCATCGCGCCGCCCCACGCCACGCATCCACCCTCTTTCTCCACGACCTTTCTGAGCGTATCCAGGTCCAGGTCTACAGGAGCCAGCGTTTCCATGGTGTCCGCGGTGCCAGCGGGAGAGGTGATGGCGCGTGATGAGGTCTTGGGCATCACCAATCCATTGGCTGCGGCGATGGCAACCACCAACGGCGTGGTGCGATTTCCCGGTAATCCGCCCACGCAATGCTTGTCCACAACAATCGGAGCCTGCCATTGCAGGTGATCCCCGACATCGACCATCGCACGGGTGAGATGGATGGTCTCTTGCATATCCAGAGGCAGTACCGCCGTTGCGGTCAGGAAGGCCGAAAGTGCGACATCGGTATAGCGACCATCGACCACATCACGGACGATCGCCTGCAACTCCGTCGTTTGCAGTCGGTGGCCGTGAATTCGCGCACGCACGGCCGACAACGATTCGAGCAGCGGAGGATGCCGAACCTGCACAAGATCGCCCTCATGAATGTCCAGGGCATCCCAGGCGGCCTCGGACAGAGCGATCTGTCCGGTTTTGAGCAGATCGCTGTCGATTTGGTACAGTAGCGCTTGCACAGTGCGGTCGCCGGCAATGATCAGTACCTGTGACCGCGGTGCCAGCCCTTCGGCACGGCAGACATGGCAATCGGTACGCATCAAGACGACGGGTTGATGCTGGGCATGCAGTCGCATGCGCAATGCTTGCAAGGCGGGTGTCTGGGGAGTGATGCGGGCACTCACAGGGCGAACTCCTGGTTTTGCATGGGCACCGATGCGTGCCATTTGAGTTCGCGCTGGATACGTTCGCGCAGCGCCTCGGAGGCATCGGATTCACCGTGAACAATGAACACCCCTTCCGGCGCCCGGGTAAAGCCGCCCAGCCATCGCATCAGTTCATCGCTGTCGGCATGAGCCGACAACATCGGAAGCTCGGCGACCTCCGCATTGATCGGCATCCAGCGTCCATGAATCTTGACTTCGCGAGCGCCCTCAAGCAGTTTGCGTCCGCGCGTACCTGCGGCCTGAAATCCAGAGAACAGCAGCGTGTTCTGATGAATGCCGCCAAACGCTTCTATGTGATGCAACACGCGGCCACCGGTGGCCATGCCGCTGGCGGAAATAATCACCTTGGGGTAGCGATTCGCCGATAGTGCCTTGGACTCTTCAACGTCGCGCACGTATTTGACTTCCGAAAATGCGGCCTCGAAATCGTGTTGCGTGAGCTTGTGGTCGTCGGAGTGGCGGTGCAGCAGCACAGTTGCGTTGGTGGCCATCGGACTGTCCAGATAGACGGGCACGTTGCGGAGCCGACCGCGCTGTCGCAGCAGCCACAAGTCGTAGATCAACGACTGCGCTCGTCCCACGGCAAAAGCGGGAATTACCACCGTGCCTCCGCGGCGAGTCGTGCGCTCGATGATGTCGCCCAGCGCTTCGACGGCATCGGAACGGTCATGACGACGATTGCCATAGGTGGACTCGATGATGATGTAGTCCGCTTCCGTGACTGGTTCAGGATCAGGCATGACCATGTCGTCAAAGCGTCCCAAGTCGCCGGAGAACACCAAACGCTTGCCGCCAATGTCGATCTGAGCCGTCGCCGCCCCAAGAATGTGACCGGCGCTGCGCAGCAGTAGACGGGCATTGCCCGGCAATTCAGTCTCTTGATGCAGCGGCACCGGTTTGAACTGCAGGAGCGTACGTTCTGCATCCCGAACCCGATACAGCGGAAGGGCTGGCTTGTGTTTGGAAAATCCTTTTCGATTGGCGAAATCGGCGTCCTTCTCCTGCAACCAGGCGCTGTCGAGTAGGATGAGTTCGGCGACATCTCGCGTGGCTGAGGTCGAGAAAATCTTCCCGCGGAACCCGTCCAGCACCAATCGGGGCAGATACCCACAATGATCCAGGTGCGCATGCGTTAATACGACCGCATCGATGTCCTTGGGCTCAACTGCCAGGCGCTGCCAGTTAAGTTCGCGCAGGTTTTTCAATCCCTGGAACAGTCCGCAGTCGATCAAGATGCGGGTATTGCCATGGGTGATAAGGTGTTTGGAGCCGGTGACGGTGCCGGCACCGCCCAGGCTGGTCAATGAGAGCATGTATTTGTCTCCCCTCTTGTTTGTGGGTTGTGAAATCAGGAACCGGCGCGGTCGCCGCGGACCGCGTCAGAACCACTTGAAATTCGCTCGTCGGTCGCGGCCGCAGCAACCTGCGAACTGTTCCGGCCGGTCACTTGCGCAGCGGCATAGATGGCGTCCACCCAGGTGCAGCGGTTGGCGATCAACATTCCAGCCACATCGAGCGTGCCGCCGCGGTTGATGTAGCCCAAAGCCCGCGTCTTCGAGGTGCCGCTGTCAATGCGGCGCAGCACACCCAGCATCGGCTCTGGGCGGGTATGGCTTATTAACACGCGAGGCAAGTGAGGCGGGAAGAGTGCTTGCAGGGCTTCGTCACCGACCACGAAGGTGGCCTCAAGGTCATCTCGCGGAATGCGCAGGCGGCCGGGTTCGATCACTACAGTGACGCACGACGCAAGTCCATGGCGCTCCAGGCGGGCGTGGGCTTTGAACGCTTCCTCCAACTGGTAGGCGCCAATCACCACGAACTGCAGTTGTGCTGTAGCCGGATCGCCGGCTACATGGGCTGCTCCGTGCTCAACCAGCGATTGAGCGGCGGCGGCGTTGAAGTGATTCGGCGTGTCGCGCTTGGAGACCACCACACAGGCCACTTGGCCCCGGCTGGCGTAGACCGCTCGCAGCGCGGCGGACGCCGTGTTGGCATCCACCGGGAACAACACGCGTGCGGTGTCCGACATCTCCCCCAGCAATGCTTCGCCAATGGTCGGGTCCTGGTGTGACTGCTCGTTCTTGCTGTTCTCCCAGGTGTGGGATGTGACGATCAGCGGGACGGAGATCCAGCCTGGCGGCTGGCCCAGCTCCTTCTGCCGACGCGCGAAGATGATCTCCTGGCGCATCAATCCAAGCATCTTGACCGCGAATGCCTCGTAGCTGACGATCAGGTTCAGCCCCCCTTTGTTGGCGAGGGCGGCGGCCGCAACGGCTTCTTCATTGAGTGCGGTGACCACCGAGCCATCCGTCGATTCCGGGACGCCGGGTTCGGGCACGTTGACGCGGTGCTTGAGCAGCGCTAGCGTGGTCCCCATCTTGTTGCTGGCCAGTTCATCGGGATTGCCGATCCGGATGCGCAACTGTGGATTTGCCTGCACTAGCTCCACGAACCAACGGTCCAGTGCGGACATGGCGCTGCCCGATACCTCAGTTGGCGCCCAGGCCGGCATCGGCAGATGAGGGCTCGCTGGATGGCGTAGGGCCATGGGGTGCTCGCTTTCGCGCGAGCGCTGGCTCTGGCCGTGATTCGCAAGGACGGTGAGCGCGTTTTCCAGTTCGCTCTCGGGCACGAACAGCGCCGCAGCCCCTGCGTTGAAGGCCTCGCGTGCCTGCGCATCCTCGCGCGGATTGCCGTTCAGCGGCAGGTTGTGGGCGGCATTGGTCGCCGCGCCCGGGAAGCCAAAACCTTTCTCCGTCTCGGCGATCACGTAGGGCAGCTTGACCGGATAGCGCCGATCCGAGCGTGCGGCGAAGGCGCTCAGCGTGTCTTCGGCTTCAACAATGGCCCATGCGATCGCCATCGGATCACGTCCATCAACGATGACGGGATCGAAGCCGTTGTGGCGCAGATCTTCGGCCAGCCAGGTAGCGCCACCTTCCTGCACGATCTGGGTGCGCTGCTCGATGCGCCGTCCGTTGAGAATCATGACCGGGATGGCGAAGCCGCAGTCCTCGGCGCGCCACCAGCGCGGCGCCCAGTCCGAGCCACGTTGTTCCTCGAAAGCGCCATCACTGAGGAATGCCACCAGGCTTTCTCCCGGCAACGGCGTGTGCACATACTGCAGCCCGGCGAACCCCAGATAGCCGCCTTCGGAGATCGCGCCGGCCGTGTTCGGCCCGGCATGGCTACCCAGCGGTACCGCGGGCCGACCCTGCTTATCGATGGCATAGGAGTAGAAGTCCGCGATCAGGAGCGACAGGCCCGCCTCGCTGCGGTCGTAGCGTCCACGCTGGGCGGCGGATACATCGCCGGTCAGTGCGTTCACCGCCTCGATCGCGGCCACGCAGTGCCCCTGCCCCATGAGCCAGCCGCGTGTCGTCCCGGTCAGCGCGTTGGCCAACAGATAACCCACGAAGGCTGGCACCATGTTGAGCGAGCCGCCGGTGTGGCCTTCGGGCGTTTGTTTGAAATCATCGGAGCCCAGTGGGCAGCCGCTTCGGTCGATGCGCCGGGCATAGGTCATATGCGCCACTACGCTCATGGCCGTGCAGGCCACCCGGTCGGCTGCAGCCAGCAGCGCATGGGCCGAGGCTTCGTCTGCTATACGCCTTTGCGCGACCAGACGTTGCACTAGGGCCTGCATACGTTCGATGGTTTCAGACCTGTGCGCGATGGGCCCGTAACCAGCACGCCAATCGGTTGCGAGGTTAGCTTGAGAGGACATTTCAGGTCTCCTTGAAAATAGTTGGATCGATAAAAAGATCAGCCTCGCGGATCGGTTTTCCCGCTAGAGAGAGCGTCGGCAATCAGCGAAGCGAGACCAATCCGGTTGCTCGGATGCGGTACTGCGTCGGTGGACGTAATTCGGGCAAACAACGGTGTCAATTGGGCCCAGGCATCCTCGGCGAACAGGGCATGCACCACTACGCACTCCGGCTTGCGCATTCCTTGCTCGGCGAGCTTGCGCGCCGCGACGGCGAGCGTGCGGCCTGATGATGCGATGTCGTCCACAAGCACCGGCGTTCTGCCGCGCCAGATCGACAGGTCGGGAACATCGATGTCCACGCTGCGATCGCCATGGCGTGTCTTGCGAAGCACAGCGTGCGGTACGCCGATGCGGGACGCGATGGCGCCGGCCCACTGCTCGCTTTCCTCGTCGGGGCCCACGATCAAAGGTTCTTCGACATGATTCGCGATCCAGTCGGCCAGCAGTGGTGCGGCATGCAAGGTGATGGTGGGGATCGTGTAGACCGCTGATAGTGTCGGATAGCGGTGCAGATGCGGATCCACCGTGAGCAGCTTGTCGAAGGTCGATGAGACCAGACGTGCGAAGGACCGCGACGTCACGCTTTCTCCGTCATGGAATCGCTTGTCCTGGCGCATGTAGGCCAGATACGGTGCGATCAGGTTCACCTCTTGCGCGCCAAGTTCGCGCGCCGCGTCAGCGGCAAAAGCCAGAAGCAGGAACTGCGGATCAGGATGGGCCAGCGTGCAAATCACATCCACGATCCGATCGGCAGGTTCGCCATGCAACCGGACATAGCTCTCGCCATCGGGGAATCGGCGCGTTTCGATGCGGCCGGCTTCGCTGCCGCATGCCTGCGCGATGCCGCGGGCCAGATCTTCATTGCCGGGTAGGGCCAGGGTGAGTCGTTGCATCCATTTATCTCCTTATTTGTTGTCCTTGGTCTCTTATCGAGCGCGGGTGCCTTATCGTTCAGCTCGCTGTGTTCACCTTGCCAACTGGCTAATGACGACGGCATTGGCAGTACTGCGTCGACGTGGTAGCTCCACAAGCAACCAGGCTCTTGTCATGAACAGCAACAGAGTGGCTTGCATGGCGTTCAAGGAATCGATCTGCATCAGAATCGCCGTCCTACGGTGATCGTTCCGTAGACCGGGATTTCCTTTTGTCCACGAAATTCGCGGGTGCGGTGGTAGCGGGCTATCGCGATGCGCCAGTTGCCCTGAGTCATCGCGATGCCATAGCCCACATCGGCCACGAATGGCCGTTTATCAACACTATGACTGGACTTGAACGTATTGCCGTCCAACGTGATGTCGTGCAAAACCCAGCGACCGTCGAGTGCCACGAACAGGTGCCCGTTCCAGTTGCTGCCAGCGGTCTTACGCACGGGCGAGGTGTTTTCTCCAGCCGGGCGCAGCGGTGCGGTGCCTAAGTCGTCCGGCAGGCGTAGGCCATAGCGCAGTTCTCCGCCGACATTCGCGTAGGTGGCGAAATTGCCCAAGCTGCCGCCCCAGTGGCGGGTCAGATCCCAACCCCAACCGCTGACGTTTTCTTGCCTGATGACTCGTGTTCGGCGTTCGTGGAGCAACTGCAGCACGGGTTCGTCGCGCAGTTGATGTCTCCAGCCATTGAATCTGTCCACTCCGACGGTGTCATGCCACCAGTTCTGGACTTGCCTGGCCTGGGAGGAGGGCCCCACCACCCCCACGCGGAGTTGCGAAGTGCGCAGCGTATCGCCCCGCCTCGCGTTATAGCCAAGGCTCAACATCAAGGCGCCCGCGAAAGGACGATCATCCTTGATGAGATCGCTGCGCGTTTTGTCGTTCGGGGTGTACATCATCTGCCCGAAGCCGATGGTCATGTTCTGTTCGTCGAAGCCTTGGGGTTGGAGCATCGTGAGAAAGCGATTCAGCCCACGGACGAGACGCGGTAGACAAGGGTCATCGCTATAGTCCACGAGGTTGGGGGAAACCCAACTGGCGAGAAACCCGTTGGAGTACCCTTGGTCTTGTCCAATGCCGCCGAACATGTCGTTGTCGATCCGCAGATTGAGCGTTCCCGTTGAGCGCAGCGGGTTGTCCTGGTGGCAGGACTGGGCCTGTGCGGAGGCGCTCAGCAATAGCAGCAGCAAGGAGGCTGCGACTTCCAGCCTCCATTCAGCGGGGTCGGCGGACTGAACTTTCGTCACGCTGGCGTGCCACCCTGCCCAGGGGTTGCAGTCACAATGACCGATTGGGACTGGCGCACCAGCATCACCGGAACTGGTGCGATGCGAGCGAGCTGCTCTGCATCGCTTCCCATCAGCAGCCTGTCCACGCCCCGGCGTCCGTGGGTACCCAACACCACCAACTCGCATTGAGTAGTCAGTGCCTGCTGAGCGATGAGCACCGAGACGCGCTCGCCGTTACTTTCCAGAAGGACGGTCTCAACCACCAGGCCTCCCTGCCTCAGCCGCAGCGCCGCCTCGTCCAGCAGCTTCTGCCCGGCCGCCAGGAAGCCCGGCCTCACTTCTTCAATATAGATCCTCGGCCTCTCGAAGCCGTTGCTGTGCTTCATCTCCTCGATGACGTGCAGCAAGACGATGGTTGCGCCATTCAGGCGTGCCAGCACCGCAGCGTGGTGGAGCGCCAAATCGGCAGTAGGACTTCCGTCGAGCGGAACCAGGATTCTTGAGTACATGAATGTCTCCAGTTATCAGAGTAAAACGGGGTGACGAACAGATATTGCGTATACCGTGTCGCAATAGCGGACGCGGTATGCGCTTATTCAGTTGCGTACATATTCCCCTGGGGCGTCGCAAACAGTGGGGTATCCACTGGATTCAGCACCTATGAGCGGAGGCGCAACAACATCACCGGAACGCTCTCGCAGCCACGCCGACCATGCGGGCCACCAGGAAT
Source organism: Stenotrophomonas sp. STEN018 (assembly GCF_056760235.1). Taxonomy (NCBI): domain Bacteria; kingdom Pseudomonadati; phylum Pseudomonadota; class Gammaproteobacteria; order Lysobacterales; family Lysobacteraceae; genus Stenotrophomonas; species Stenotrophomonas sp. STEN018. The sequence goes on along the minus strand of NZ_JBRREK010000003.1, from coordinate 112,517 downwards.
CCGGATGCGTCTGCATCGTCGCTTGCCACTCATCCGGCGCCATGTATCCATCACCGGCCGCGCGGGTATGGATTTGATATTGGCGCTTACCTCGGCCGGGCTCGCTCACGATGCCGCCGTTGTGTCCTCCAGTGGTCAGCACGAAAGTCAGCTCGGCCGAAGACAGGAGATGCAGCTTGTAAACCGAGCGCCAAGGCGCAATATGATCCGAGGCAGTGCCGACGCAAAACACCGGCACAGCGATGTCTCCCACTGAAACGGGGCGACCCGTGACGGGATAACGCCCCGCGCTGAGATCGTTATTCAGGTAAAGGCGTCGGAGATACTGCGAATGCATCTTCGCGGGCAGGCGAGTCCCATCGGCATTCCAAGCCATCAGGTCGGTCATTGGCCGGCGATCGCCCAATAGGTATTCGTCAATCATGCGAGACCATATGAGATCGTAGGAGCGCAGTAGCTGAAAAGCTCCGCTCATCTGGTCGGAGGTCAAATAACCGGTTTGAGCCATGCTGGCTTCCAACAGCGCCACTTGACTCTCGTTGATGAAAAGACTCAGCTCGCCCGGTTCGCTGAAGTCCGTCTGTGCGGCAAGCAGGCTTACCGACACCAGCCGCGTATCGCCATCACGCGCCATGGCTGAAGCACCAATGGCCAGTAGCGTTCCGCCCAGGCAATAACCAGCCGCGTGGACTCCATGCCCGGGGACAACGGAAGTCACAGCGTCCAGCGCTGCATGCAGGCCGAACTCCAGGTACTCATCCATGCCCAAATCTCGATCCTCAGCATCCGGATTTCTCCAGGAGATGCAAAAAACCGTATGCCCTTGCGCAACCAGATACCGTATCAGCGAGTTATGCGGTGACAGATCCAGTACGTAGTACTTCATGATCCAGGCAGGAATGATCATGATCGGTTCGGGATGGACTTTCTCGGTAGTGGGCGTGTACTGAATCAGTTCGATCAGTCGATTTCTCAGAACGACTTTTCCTTCCGTGACCGCTACGTCGCGCCCAACGACGAAGTTCTCCGTTCCCGCGGGAGGCTGGCCGGATAGTTGCCGACGCAAGTCGTCGAGAAAGTTGGACGTCCCCCGCGCTAGATTGGCGCCTTGCTCTGCGATGGTTCTTTTCAGGACAACGGGGTTGAAAACCGCAGCGTTGGCGGGCGAAAGCATTTCCAGCCACTGTTTGGCGCCAAACGCCAGCAGGCGTTGGTGTTTCGGATCCACTCCCCACACCCCCTGCGTGGCCTGCTCCCACCATTTGGTCTGATTGACGAATGAACTGCGGAAAAGGTCGTAGGGCCATTGATCCCATGCAGAATCGTTGAAGCGGCGGTCATTGACAGGTGACCGGTCAGGAGCGGTGGCTCCCCGGTTCGGGTTGGCCCGATTCTTCTTCAATACGGCCATCCATTGCTCGGACAGGGAGGCTGCAAACGCCAAAAGCTCGGCTTGCTTGCCAGGACTGTTTGCTAAATGGCTCGCCCAGTCCACCCACGCGAGCAACGATGTCTCCGGCGAAATAGACGACCAAGCCTGTGCCCAAGCGACATGGGCATCCCCATCCAACTTCGGATTGATGGCTGAGTCGATATTGCCGTTCTTTTTATTCGTCAAAGCGTATTACCTCTATTTCTGCACAAGTAGAAAGAGCCCCTTGCTTGAAAACGGGAGTCGATTGCGATTTCCTGGGCGACGACGCCTCGCCAGCGCGTCAGCGATGTATCCATCTGCCAGCTCGCTCCGCTGTTTCGCTTCGCCTAACCGGCCATCAGGCTGATTACCAGTGCGTTCGCAATATCGATGACGAACCCACATACCAGGGGCACCACAATGAACGCCTCGCGTGCCGCACCATGCTCCCGAGTCACCGCCGTCATGTTGGCGATGGCAGTGGCGGTAGATCCCAGCGCAATACCGCCGAAACCCGCGCACACCACGGCGGCTTGGTAATCCTTGCCCATTGCCCGAAAAACAATCAGCAAAACGAATGCGATGACCAGGGCAATCTGCACCAGCATCGCCGCCGTGATGAAGGCAAGCACGGGCTGCAGCTCCCAGAGCCTGAGTCCCATCAGCGCCATGGTCAGAAACAGGCCCAGTGAGATATCGGAGACCAGGGCAATGCCTGGCTGCATGCTCGGCCAGTTCCATAGACGTCCGCCCCCACTCGGCCTCATCCAGTCGGCCACCATGCGCAGGAGAATCCCGGCCAGCAGGCAGCCCACAAAGGCGGGCAGCGTGACGGGGGTACGCGCTACCAAGGCATTGATTCCGTATCCCAGCATCAAGGCCAAGTTGAGCCAGAGCAATGCCAGCAGCACGCCGTAGTAGTCCAGGCGGGCATGCTGCTCATTGCTGTGCAGCGTGCCAATTTCCAGGGCGCTGTCTCCGGCTTGAAGCCGATGCCTGCGCATGAGCAGGCTTGCGATCGGGCCGCCGATGGTGCAGGCCGCGATCAGGCCGATCATGTTCGCTGCCAATCCCAGTTCCTGCGCTTGCGCAATGCCGAGGTTTTGAACGAAGTGATCGGACCAGGCCAAGGTGGTGCCCACGCCTCCGGTCAGGGAAATCGATCCCACCATCAGCCCGGCGCGCGGATCCAGGCCGAAGGCGCGTGCCATCTCCATCCCGGCCAGGTTCTGCAGCACCATGAACCCGATGGCCAACCCCGACAGGATCAGCAAGGGCCGCCCACCATGGCGCAGCGTGCGGGCGTCGGTACCCAGGCCAATGGCCGCAAAGAAGTACAGCAGCAGCGCGTCACGCGCTTCGAGATCGAAACTGACGACGATCCCCGCACCGTAGTACAGGGCGAAGACAACCAGGGCGCAGGCCAGGCCGCCCACCAGGGATTCCGGGATGCTGTATCGACGCAAGATGCCCCAACGCGCAACCAGGCCCTTGCCCACGAACAACAGCACGATGGCGAGCGTGAATCCATGGAAGGCATCGATCGTCATCGCGCCTTCTCCCTGTCCAGGCAGGACAGTGCGTGGCTGGCGGCTATCCACTCTTCGTTGGTGGGCTCGACCGCCACGATGACCTGGCTGTGGTCGCTGGAAATCTTCGCCGCGTGGCGGGCGTTGGCGTCGGTATCCAGGGCAATGCCCAGAAAGCCCAGCGCCGCACAGATGCGCTCGCGAATGAACGCATTGTGTTCACCGACACCCGCCGTGAACACCAACATGTCCAGACCGCCCAGCACGGCGACCAGGGCCCCGATCTCGCGCACGATGCGTCGCACGTAAAGGGCCAGTGCCAAGCGCGCTCGCTCCCCCGTTTCGCCTGCATCGTTCTCGTGCCCGACAATGACGCGCGGCTCGGCCGAGATTCCCGAAACGCCGAGCAGGCCGGACTCGTGATAGAGGACGCGCCCCACTTGCTCTAGTGAGAGCTTCTCGACTTCCATCAGGTAGAGCACCGCACCCGGATCGAGCGCGCCGGTGCGGGTGCCCATCATCAGGCCGTCAAGCGCGGAGAAGCCCATGGTGGTGGCCACGCTTTTGAGTCCTTGCATGGCGCACAGACTGGCGCCACTGCCCAAGTGGGCAACGACGGTGCGCCCGCACGCGGCGTCGCCATGGCGTTCGGGCAAGGCCACTGCCATGTACTCATACGACAGGCCGTGAAACCCGTACCGACGCAGACCGCGCTCCCATGCGGCATAGGGCAACGGCAGGATCTTCTCGACCTGGGGCAAAGTGTGGTGGAAGGCCGTGTCGAAGCAAGCCATCTGTGGCAGATCTGGCTGCTCCCGCAGCAGGATCTCCACGGCTTCGAGCGCGAATGGCTGGTGCAGCGGGGCCAGAGGAATGTAGCCCTTGAGGTCGGCCAGGACATTTGCGTCCAGGCGCACGGGCATGGAGTATTTGCTGCCGCCGTGGACGATACGGTGGGCGACCGTACCTACGTGGCGGCCGTCGAGCCGCCGGCTGACACGATCGCGGATGAGGCGCAGTGCGGCGCGATACGGATGTGCCGTGTCCAGTTCGATCGAGAACGGCGCAACTCCGGTCTCTCCGAAATCCGGGTTGGCGCCGCCGATTCCCTGCACCTTGCCATTCCACAATGCCTGACGCGGCAGTGGCGCGGCCGAGGAATCGAACACCGCAAACTTGATGCTGGATGAACCGCAGTTCAGCACAAGGATCAGTCCGTGTTCGCGGCGCCCGGAGCGGGCCATGGTGACGTCCATCAGGTCGTCCTCTCTGCGCGCCGTCCGCGCGACTTCGCCGAGGTGTGCGGGGGTGTCTGCTGTCTCATCGTCTTCAGACTCAGCGCGCCGTGTAGCCGCCATCGGCGATGAGCTGGGTGCCCACAAGGAAGCTGCTTCCTTCCGACAGCAAAAACGCCACGGCATGGGCGATTTCGTCCGATGTACCCAGACGACCGATCGGATGCAGGTCAACGGCCTTCTGGAGGGCCGATTCATCCAGGAAATCCAGGATGGGCGTACGCACGTAACCGGGATGAATCGAATTGATCCGGATTCCCTTGGACGCATAGGCCAGTCCTGCCGAGCGGGTCAGCCCGGTCACGCCATGTTTGGCTGCGACGTACGCAGGGTTCGCTGCGTCGCCCACCACCCCCAGGATGGAGGAGACGTTGACGATGGCGCCGCCTCCCGAGCGCAGGATGGCGGGAATCTGATGGCGCAGGCCATAGAACACGCCGTTCAGGTTGACATCGATCACCCGGCGCCAGGCGGCAGGGTCCAGTTCTCCCGCCGGGCTCTGGTCGCCACCGATACCGGCGTTGTTGACGGCAAAATGAAGGTCGCCGAACGTATCGACCGCGCAGGCCACGGCAGCCTGGACCTCATCGATGCATGCCACGTCGGCCACGTTGGCCACGGCGTGGCCGCCCTCGGCGTTGATGAGGCTGGTGACGCGCTGCGCATTGTCGGCGCTGACATCGGAGACGACGACATTCAGGCCGTTGCTTGCAAGCAGCCGGGCAATGGCCTCGCCAATGCCAGACCCTGCACCGGTGACCAGGGCTACGCGGCCAGAGAATGAGTACTGCATGGTGTTTCCTCCAAAGGGGTGGATTAAAAAGAGGGGGTTAATAAGTTGCCGATAAGTCGGCTCAAGGGGGTGACAGCCGATAGTGGTGGGCCAGCATCAGTGCGATCGCGCATGAGGCGATGCGTGTATCACGCGAGTCGGCGCGGCTGGTCAGAATGACTGGCACCTTGGCTCCAAGAACGATCCCGGCGCTGGCTGCGCCGCCCATGAAGATCAACTGCTTGGCAAGCATGTTGCCGCTCTCCAGGTCAGGCACGACGAGGATGTCAGCTTGCCCGGCGACCTCGGAAACGATCCCCTTGATACGCGCAGCGGCGATGGAGACGGCGTTGTCGAAGGCCAGCGGCCCGTCGAGCAGGCCGCCAGTGATCTGGCCGCGATCAGCCATCTTGCACAGCGCCGCAGCGTCCAGCGTGGCCGCCATCGTCGGGCTGACCGTCTCGACCGCGGCCAGGATCGCGACCTTGGGTTCGCGCACGCCGATCACCTGTGCCAGCTCGATGGCGTTGCGGATGATGTCTGCCTTCTGTTCCAGATTCGGGGCGATATTGATCGCCGCATCGGTGACGATGAACGGGCGCGGATAGGCCGGTGTCTGCAACAGGAAGCAATGGCTGACCCGGCGCTTGGTGCGCAACCCCGCTGCTGCCGAAACCAGCGCGGACATCAGTTCGTCGGTGTGCAGGCTCCCTTTCATCAGGGCTTCGACTTCACCTGCGGCTGCCAAGGCGACGGCTTGCTGCGCAGCGGCGTGGCTGTGCGGGACGTCCACAATGGCGACGTCGGCCAGATCCAGCCCGGCCTCGGTGGCGACTGCTTCGAGCCGCCCTCGTGGCCCGACCAGCACCGGCTCGATCAACCCCGCGTGGCGCGCTTCGAGCGCAGCGGACAGGCTGGGGACATCGCACGGATGGGCGACGGCTACCCGAATCGGTTGCAAGTGCGCGACATGCGCCAGCAGGTGCTGCAGGCCTGTGCGGCCCTGCGCATCCGGATGGATTTCCGGCAACGCCGTGCGCGTTCTTTCAATGCGCTCAGTGGGCGCTACGACCTCTACCTGGCCTTGGAAAATCGCCACCCCCTCCTGGCTGGTGCAGGTGCAGTCCAGCGTGACGTGATGGGTGGCCGTGTCTTTGCTGCTCACCTGCATCTGCACGGTCAGCCTGTCGCCGGGCCGAACGGCTCCGAGCAAGCGCAGGTTCTGGCTGACATATTGGGTTCCAGGCCCCGGCAGGCGTGTTCCCAGCACAGCCGAGATCAGGGCGTTTGCACAAATGGCCTCCGTGGTGCCCCGAGCGCTTGAGGACACAGCAGGTTCTGGATCCACATCACCCGATTGCAGCGCGAACATGTGGATGTCTTGCGAAGAAAACGTGCGTTCGAGGCTGGCGCTGTCGCCGATGGCGATCTCGTCGAAGGTGCGGTTGCGCAGGACATGCCATGCATCGGCAGTGGCATCGACCGGTTTGGGCGAAGTCGTCATGTGCTTTTTCCTCGCCGTGTTTGTCTTGTCTGCGGCGCGGCGGGTGTCTTGGACGCGGTTGTCTTTTGAGGCGCCTTCGGCTTTGGCGAGGAGGTCTTGGGTTTCGTGTCCGCGACCGCAGAGGGTGCGTCATGGGCAGAGGGCATAGCGGGCGCCGAAGCCGCCTGCGCCCGGCGGATCGCCTGCTCGAACAGGGTAGACACCTGCTTCAACTTGGCTTGCTCTGGTGCGGACAGCGCATCGCCGCTGCCGAGCACCTGCGCGATCATCCCCGCAACCTGTCGGATGTCATCAGGCGCTACGTTGTTCAGCAGCCCGGGGATGGCGGACACCGCGGCGTCCTCGTGGAGCCTCATGAGCAAAGCCTGGCGACGCACGAGGTGGCGGAAGGCCTGCATGTCGAAGTCGTTGCCCAGTTGGGGGCGCACCAGCTCTTCTGCGTGGCGAAAATGCCGTTCATCGGCCTCGCCACGCTCGGCCAGCACGAAGAACAGTGCCCGTATGGCTGCTTCCACCAGCCCACCGCTGTGAACGGCTCCTTCGAGGCGGGTCAATTCTTGCACCAGATACTGGCGGTGCTCGGGCGTCTCGCTGGGATGGGGTCGCGGCGGTGCATCGTCGTGCAGGCTCTGTCCAGTCATGGCCTGCACCAGCGGCAGGCTGTACAGCGTGTCAAACGCCTGTGCGTAGATCTGGTCGCGGCAATCACGGAATTGATCCAGCATCTGTTCGACGGCGGTGGAAAACTGCGCCTGCAGTTGCAGGAAAGGGTTGGCCTCGGAGACGGGCTGACGATGGTCGCGCACGTGTTGCGCAGCCTCATGTACTGCGGCGGCGAGCGGATGCCTGTCAGACCACAATTCATAGCCCATGCGCAGCGGATGCAGCTGCTCCAGCCACTTCGCACCCTGGTCCGTGACCAGGGCACGCATCCATGGCTGCACGAAGCTGCGGTAGCAAGCCAGGTTGACCTCGGAGATCCGCGCAACGGCGGCGAACCGGCGATCGTTCTCAGGGTCGGGACGGACGATCTCACGGACTTCATCGATGCTGCTGCGGCGAATCCGCGTCAGGAAGACGTCACTGGTTGGGTCTCCTTCCTGCACTGGGTCGGGATGCTCATCGATTTGCATGTGGTGAATGCCTGCCGGCAGCACGTCGATGATGTCGATGTTCTCAGCGAACTCCTGGTGCTCTTTACGCCCGACGCTGCCGGAGACGAAGATTCCCAGATGTCCGATGCTGTCATGGGTGGCGTAGACGATGGTCTGGTCATGTCCCAGCACGTCCAGATCGTTGCGGTACAGGTCGGTGATCCAGCCCAGGGCCTGGGGCGGTGGCGTGATGTTGTCCCCATAGGAGCAGAACACCAGGATCGGCGAGCGAATATTGCGCAGGTCGATGCGCACGCCATCAGACGTCACCAGCTGCGCCGTACTCAGTTTGTTGCCGATGAACAGGTTATCGACGATGTACTGTATTTCCACATCGTTCAGGAACACGTGGCCGCCCCAGTACTTCTCGAATTGCAAGTGGCGCGGGCCTTCCGTGTCGACCTTGGCGTACAGGTTGTACTGTTTGCTCCACAGCGTATTGGCCGGGTCCAGGTTCTCGAAGTTCTGTACCAGCCAGGCGCCGTCGAACCGACCGGCGCCCAGATCGCTGGTCAATGCCGTCAACCAGCTACCGCCGGTCAGACCGCCCGCGTAGCGCATCGGCATGTCGCCCGCCCAGTACGACAGCGGCGCACCGGCCACGATGATCGGTCCGAACAGTTCGGGCCAGACGGCGGCTGCCATCAGGATCTGCCAGCCTGCCTGGCAATTGCCGATGACCGCAGGCTTGCCGCGGCTGTCGGGGTGCAGCTCGCCGACCTTGCGCACGAAGGCCGCTTCGGCGCGCATGACGTCTTCGACGGTCTGGCCGGGAACGGGATCGGGCAGAAAGCCTACGAAGTAGCAGGGATGGCCAGCCTTGAGGGCCGCGCCGACCTCGCTATCGGGTTTGAAGCCGCCGATGCCTGGGCCGTGGCCCGCGCGTGGATCGACCACCACGAACGGTCGCTTGTGGGGATCGCTCGGCGTGTCGGCTGGCGGCAGGATACGTACGAGGCCATAGTTGACCGGCTGCGGAAGGTCCAGCCCGGACATGATGACCTCAGAGGCGAAGTCGAGTACGTTCGGCGTCTGCTCCTGCAAATGCTCCTGGTACTGGTTGCCGCGTTGGCGGCGAACGTCGGCATACAGAATGGACCGCTGCCAGGCATCCACTGCATACTCGCTTGCCATCGCCGATAGTCGCAACGGGTCCCACAGCAACTGCCCCCAATCGGCCGTTGGTGATGTCGTGGTGTCTCGATTCATGGCGATGGGCACTCCCTCTATGATGAAACTGAAAAATTGAATGGAAAGGGGCCGCAGGCACATCGTCTTGCCGGCCCTTCCTCACTCAGTACATGTGCTGGCCACCATTCATCGACACGTTGCTGCCGGTCATGAACCCCGCAGACTCGCTGGCGATGAATGCAACCAGTGCGGCGATTTCCTCAGGCCGTCCCAGACGACCCACGGGAATACCGGCAATCACCTGCTTGACCACTTCCTCCGACATGCTCGTCACCATCTTCGTATCCAGATACCCCGGCGAGACGGTGTTGACCGTCACGCCCTTGCGCGCCACCTCCTGCGCGAGGGCTTTGGTGAATCCATGCATCCCGGCTTTTGCGGCGGAGTAGTTGGTCTGGCCGAACTGCCCCTTGGAGCCGTTGATCGAGGAGATGTTGACGATCCTGCCCCAGCCGCGTTCGAGCATGCCGTCGATGAATGGCCGGGTGACGTTGAAAACGGAGTCGAGATTGACCCGCAGGACCGCATCCCAATCGGCGTAGCTCAGCTTGCGGAACGTAGCATCACGCGTGATGCCCGCGTTGTTGACCAGAATGTCGATGTGGTGACCGTCTGCTTGAATGAGGCCGGCCAGCTCCTGGCAGGAGGCATGGTCGGCCACATCCGCGCCGTAGGCGGCGAAGTCGTAACCTTCGCCGGCTTGGGTTTTCAGCCACGCGCCAATGCTGGCATTGCCCGGCGAATGGACGATGAGCACGGTATGGCCCGCATCGTGCAAGGCCCGGGCGATGGCTTCGCCCAGGCCGCCGCTGCCGCCGGTGACCAGTGCAGTGCGTTGCTCAGCCGGCATTGCGACCACCTGTCTTGGCTGGTGCGTCCTTGTCCTGTGCCTTGGCCCACACCGCTCCCCATTGCTTGAAAATATCCTGGAACGGCAATATCGCATCTGCCTGGCCTACGGCCTGCGTGACCGATTTCTGCCAGTCCTGAATGGCTTGCTGCAGGCCTTGAGTGAAGGTGGTCTGATTCTTGATTGCGACTTGCGTTAGTGCCTGCGCGCCACCCATCTGGTGCTGAAACTGACGCCAGAAGGCCTGCGCGGGCAGCGTGGCCAACTCCTGCCAGTTCTGGGCCTTGAGCAGGCTTTCGATCTCAGTGCCGGACTCGGCAATGTTTTCGCTGCCCGCGCGCGTGGCGTTCTCCAGCCATTGCTGGCCGTTTTCCTGCATCAGGCGCTGCAGGCGCAGTTGCAGTTCCAGGTTCGCCTTGAAGAGGTTGAGGGGGATGGTTTCATTGCTCATGGTCAAACTCCTTGCTTGGGTTGAAATGCCCAATCGGGCGGTCAAACGATCAGGCCATCTGGCCGATCGTTTTGCGAAAGCGTGCCAGCGACAGGAAAAACAGCACCGCGCCGATCAAGGCCAGCGCCAGGAAGGGCTGCCACACCGTCTCCAGCCCCGCGCCCCGATAAAGGATGGCCTGGCTCAGTTCCACGAAATGGGTGGTGGGTGCGACCAGCATGATGTTCTGCACGATCTCGGGCATGCTTTCGCGTGGCGTAGTGCCACCCGACAGCATCTGCAGCGGCATGATGGTGAGCATCATCAACATGCCAAACTGCGGCATGTTGCGCGCCAGCGTGGCGATGAAGATGCCCATCGACGTAGTGGCGAACAGACTGAGCGCTGCACCGGCGAAGAACAGCGCGATGGAGCCCTCGATGGGCACGCCCAGGACGCCGCGCACCATGAGGGTGAGCGACAGGAAGGAGGCGATCAGCACGACCAGGGCCATCGACCAGACCTTGGAGAGCATGATCTGGGCGGGAGTCACGGGCATCACCAGCAGGTGTTCGATGGTGCCGTGCTCGCGCTCCCGGATCAGCGCCGCGCCGGTCAGGATGATGGACAACAGCGTGATGTGGTTGATGATCTGCACCACCGAGCCGAACCAGGCCTTGTCGAGCGCGGGGTTGAAGCGGGCGCGCAATGCCAGATCCACGGGTGGCGCGTCGGTGCCGCGGTAACGCTTGACGAACTCATTGACTTCACCGGTGAAGATCTGCTGGATATAGCCACTGCCGGTGAAGGCCTGGCTCATGCGGGTGGCATCGACATTGAGCTGCGCGGCGGGCGATCGCCCCGCCAGCACGTCACGCTGGAAGTTGGGCGGAATAACCAGGGCGAAGGTGTACAGCCCCGCGTCCATGCCCGGGTCCACGTCTCTATAGTCGATCATGGCCGGCTGGGTGAACTGCGGGGGGTAGAAGGCCGAGGCAACCCGCTGGGACAGCGCCGAATTATCCTCGTCGACGATGGCGATGGGCGCGTTGTGCAGCGTCTCCGGCATGGACGTGGCCGAGGTGTAGACCGACGCGGTGAACACATAGACGATGAGCACGAGCATCATCGGATCACGCCAAAGGCTCCACAGCTCCTTGACACCGAGGTCGTAGATGTTGGCAACGTTTCTTCTGCGCATCTCAGCGCTCCTGCTTCTTGAGTAGCAAAACGGCCGCACCGAGAATCACCGGAACCGACAGCAGCATCGACCACAACGGCCCCGCCAGATCGGCCAGGCCGAGCGCTTTGCTGAACACGCCACGGCTGATGGAGATCATGTGCGTGGCGGGGTAGATCTCGCCGATGAACTTGCTGGAGCCTTCAAGCGAGGACACGGGATCGATCAGGCCGGCGAACTGGGTGGCCGGAATGATGGTGCCGATCATGGCGAAGAACATGGCCGCGATCTGGCTGCGCGTGACGGCCGAGGCGAGCAGCCCCATGCCTGTCGCGGCGAAGGAGAAGATCAGCGCGGCCAGCGCCAGGGTCAAGAAGCTGCCCTTGACCGGCACACCGAAGATGGTGACCGCGAGCAGGCTCATCAGCAGGAAGTTCATCATGGCCAGGCCGACATAGGGCAGTTGCTTGCCAAGCAGGAACTCGATGCGCGTCACCGGCGTCACGTACAGATTGGTGATCGAGCCTGTCTCTTTCTCGCGCACCACCGCCAGCGCGGTCAGCATCGCCGGCAGCATGAGCAGCAACAGGGGAATCACGGCGGGCACCATCGCCGGCAGGCTCTTGACATCGGGGTTGTAGCGAAAGCGCGTCTCGACGCTCGCATTGCCTGCTGCGCTGGCGCCGCCGCGCTCGCTGGCCTGTACCAGCAGCCAGTGCTGGTGCATGCCCTGAACGTAGCCCTGCACGGTTTCGGCGCGCTGCGGCATGGCGCCGTCGAGCCACGCACCGATCTGCACGTTCTGGCCCCGCAACACATCGCGGGCAAAGCCAGCGGGGATTTCGATGGCCAATGACAGTTCGCCGCTGCGCATGCGCCGGTCGAGATCCTCGTAATCGACGATAGGCGGGTGCTCTGTGAAGTAGCGCGAGCCGGCCAGGTTCAGCGTGTAGCTTTGGCTGAGCGTGGTTTGGTCGCGATCGAGCACCGCATAGCTCAGGTCTTCGACGTCCATGGTGATGCCGAAGCCGATCACGAACATCAGGAGCAGCGAACCGCCCAGCGCCAGGGTGGCGCGCACCGGATCGCGCTGCAGTTCCAGTGCTTCGCGCCACAGATAGCTGAGCATGCGGCGCAGGCTGAAGCCTTCAGCGTTGTGCCCGATGTGCTCAGTGTGTGTCGCTGGCGTCTGAATCGCCGTATTGGCGGCCTCGGTGGGGCCGGCGGGAGCGACCGTGCCGCCCTCCGCCTCGATGAGGTAGCCGATGAAGGCCTCTTCGAGGGTTTTAGCGCCGCGCTTCTCGACCAGCTTGGCGGGCACGTCGCTGTCGAGCACCTTGCCCGCATGCATCATTGACATGCGGTCGCAGCGTTCGGCCTCGTTCATGAAGTGGGTGGAAATGAAGACCGTCACCCGGTCGCGACGTGACAGCTCGATGAGCAGCCGCCAGAATGCATCGCGCGCTACTGGATCGACCCCGGAGGTCGGCTCGTCCAGAATCAACAGTTCGGGCTTGTGCACCATGGCGACTGCCAGCGACAGGCGCTGGCGTATGCCCAGAGGCAGGCTGGCCGGCAAGCTGTCGATGACTTCCACCAGGCCGAAGCGCTCCACCATCTCTTCGACGCGGCCCGGAATGTCCTTCGGGGGCACGCTGAACAGCTTGGCGTGCAACTCCAGGTTCTGGCGTACCGTGATTTCGCTGTAGAGCGAGAATGCCTGCGACATGTAGCCGACGCGGCGGCGGGTGTCCAAGTCATGCGGGTCCACCTCATGACCGAACAGCCAGGCTCGTCCCTCGCTCGCCGGCAGTAGCCCGGTTAGCATCTTCATCGTCGTAGACTTGCCGCAGCCGTTGGAGCCGAGGAAGCCGAAGATTTCACCGCGCCGGATGCGGAAGGACACGCTGTCGACGGCGACGAAGTCGCCAAAGCGCATGGTCAGCCCTTTGGCCTCGATGGCGATGTCGTCGGCGCCGTCTTCCGGCAAGGGAGGAATGACCACCGGTTTGTGCCCGCGCTTTTTCTCTTCTGGGAGCAGGCGGATGAACGCCTCTTCCAGGTTCGGGCTGCCTGTTCTTTCCAGCAATTCCTTCGGTGTGCCGGTGGCGAGAACCTTGCCGTCGTCGATGGCGGCGAGCCAGTCGAAGCGCTGCGCCTCGTCCATGTAGGCGGTGGCCACGATCACGCTCATGCCGGGGCGGTCGGCGCGGATGCGTTCGATCAGATCCCAGAACTGTGCGCGCGCCAGCGGATCCACGCCGGTCGTCGGTTCATCGAGAATCAGGAAATCCGGGTCGTGAATCAGCGCGCAGCACAAGCCCAGCTTCTGCTTCATGCCCCCGGAGAGCTTGCCTGCCGGACGTGCTAGGAATTTGAACAGGCCCGTGGCCTGGGTCAGCTCATCGATGCGCTGGCGGCGCTCGGGCGCGTCATGGCCGAACAGCCGCGCGAAGAATTGCAGATTCTCCTCGACCGAGAGCGTCGGATACAGGTTCTTGCCCAACCCCTGCGGCATGTAGGCGATGCGCGGGCACACCAGCTTGCGGTGGGCCTTGCTGGCCATGTCGCCACCGAGCACCTCGACCGTGCCTTCCTGGATGATGCGCACACCGGCCAGCAACGAGAGCAGGCTGGACTTACCCACGCCGTCGGGGCCGATCAGACCGACCATCCGTCCAGCGGGGATGTCCAGGTCAATGCCATCCAAGGCAATGACGTCGCGGTAGCGCAGTCTTACCTGGCGGACACTTGCAACGGTCGCGAGCTGCGCGCTGTGGCTCATACCTTACTCCGGCACACGAACGGAGAGGTTCTGAGGCCACTCGGCCTTGGCGTCGAGCTTGACCCAGGCTACGCCGGGCAGACCGGTCTTGACCTGGTTCAGGTGCTTACGCAGCAGCTCCTGCGAGATCTGTGCGCGCACGCGAAACATCAGCTTTTGTCGCTCACTGGCGGTTTCCACCGTCTTGGGGGTGAACTGCGCTGCGCTGGCGACGAAGGAAACGGTGGCTGGAATCACATACTCGGGCGCGGCATCCAGAATGATGCGAACCTCCGAACCCAGCGCAACGCGGCCGGCCACGGTTTCGGGCAGGAAGAAGGTGATGTACACGTCCGACAGATCAAGGAGGTTCAAGACACGTCCGCCCGCTCCAAGCACCTCGCCGGGTTGCGCGACACGCACCTGAACCCGTCCGTCGCGCGGAGACCGCAGTTCGCTGTCGCGGATGTCGGCTTCGATGCGGCTGATACTGGCCGTAGCGGCGGACACGCTGGACTGCGCGCCGACAAGCTGCGCCCTGGCGGCTTCGACCGCGGCGCGGGCAGCGGCGGCCTGTGCCTTGCTGGCCGCGAGGGTCGCCTGGGCGCCCCGTACGCGCGCCCGGTCATCGTCCAGTTCCTGGATCGAGGCGGCTCCCTCACTCGACAGCGTGCTGGAGCGTGTCAGGCGCCGTTGCGCGGCGTCCAGTTCCGACTCGCGCTGACCAACCAGAGCCAAGGCGGCAGTCACGTCGGCTTCACGCAGCGCCACCTGTGCCTGCGCCGCGGTCACCGAATGCTCAGCCTGCTGACGCATGGCCAGGGCCTCGTCGCGCTGCGCTTCCAGCGTTTCCAGCCGCATCTTGGCCAGTGGCTGGCCGGCTGTGACGAAATCGCCTTCACGCACCAGGATGTCTTCGATGCGGCCGGGAAGTTTGGTGGCCACGTCGATCTCGGTGGCTTCGATGCGGCCATTGCCGTTGACGAATCCTTCGCCCGGGCCGCTGTCGGTAAACCTCGTCCAGCTCCACCAGGCCAGCGCGGCAACAACCGCTGCAGCGAAAGCGACCAGGAGTTTTTTCTTGAGAGAGGGGGAGACAGTCATGGGTTCGGCGTGCCTTAACGGGTTGATGGGGTGGAAGCGGGAGTCGAGGCCGCACCCTGTGCCTCGCCGGCTGCGGCGAGGGTGCCGCCGCCGAGCGCGGCATACAGCGCCACCTGGCTGGACAGCAGCGCGCGGCGCGCCTGTACCAGTTGTTGCTGGGCTCCCAGCAGATCGCGTTGGGCATCCAGCACTTCCAAGAAGGCGGCCGAGCCGTTGTCGTAGCGCAACTTGGCCAGGCGTGCGCGTTCGCTTTGCGCTTCCAGGTTGGCTCTCTGGATCGTCAACTGCTCAGCCAGCCAGTGCTTTGCGCTCAGCGCATCGGCCACCTCGCGGAAGGCCGTTTGAATGGTTTTTTCGTATCCGGCGACGGCGATGTCGCGGCGCACTTCGCTCAGCTCCAGATTGGCGCGGCGGCGCCCGCCATCGAAGATGGGCAGCGACAGGGTGGGCATGAAGGTCCAGGCACGACTGCCGGAATCGAACAAGCCATTCAAGTCGGAGCTGGCCGTGCCGAAGCTGCCGGTCAGCGCAATGCGCGGCAAAAACGCCGCGCGGGCCGCGCCGATGTGGGCATTGCTGGCACGCAATTGGTGTTCGGCGGAAATGATGTCCGGGCGACTGACCAGCAGCTCCGAAGGCAGACCGGCCCGCAGCTCAGCCAGAACCGTCGTTTCATCGAAGGGTGCCTTGGCGGGCAGCGGGCCGGGATCAGCGCCTACCAGCAGTGCCAGGGCGTGCAGTTGCGTGGTGCGAGCCTGCTCAAGCTGCGTCAGCAGCGCCTGAGCTTGGTTCAGCAGGGTCTGGACCTGTGTGAGATCCAGCTTCGAGGTCGAGCCGACTTCGACGCGGCGCCGGAAAATGCGATAGGACTCCTCGCGGGTGGTCACGGTTTGCCGTGCGATCGCCACGCGTTCGTCGATCTCGCGCAGGCCAAGATAGCCGTCTGCCACCTGGGCGATCAGCGCCAAATGGACGGCCTGGCGAGCCGCGTCGGAAGCCAGCCAAGTTTGCAGGGCGGCGTCTTCCAGGTTGCGGATCCGACCCCACAGATCCAGTTCCCAGGTGGTCAAACCCACCTCGGCCCGGTACTCGCCGCCCACCTGCGATCGGCCCGACATGTTCAGGTCGCCAGGGACCCGCGCGCGTCCACCTTGGGCGCCCACGCCCATGGCAGGAAAACGATCCGAGCGCTGAATGCGGAATGTGGCGCTGGCTTCCTCGACGCGCAGCGCGGCCACGCGCAGGTCGCGGTTGTTTTCCAGCGCAGTCTCGATGAGGCGTTGCAGCAGGGGGTCGGTGAAGTACGCCTGCCAGGCAAGCTCTCCCGCGTGGGCGCCGTCGGTGCCTGATCCAAGATGCGCGGGCCAGGCTTCGGGCACGGGCAATGGCGGGGTGTCTGGCGCCGGAGCGAGCGACATGCAGCCGGTCAAGACGACGGCGCTCAGGGCCAACGAGGCAGCGCGCAATCTGAACGCAGGAAACAACGGGGAAGTTGGGAGCATGGTCACGTTCCGTACAGGTATCGGGCTGAAGAGGGTCTGGTCGCAGAGGAGGGAATGGCTGCCACCCGCGCAATGCGGGGTTCGTGGCTGGTGTCCGCAAGCCCTACTTTCTTGCTTGCAAGTGCTGTCAAGCCCACTTCATCTCCTTGTTGATATGTGCATCCCCGTGTTCCCCGGCTGGTTGATAGGGCGCTCTTCCTGTGTCGTAACCCGATGTGCCGGGTTCACTCGCGCCCTGTGTTGATCTGCATTGTGAAATCTGAAAACAAACGACTGGACGGTTGTTTTCAATTATACGTTACAATCCAAGAACCGCAATCAGCGGGCTCGTCGGTCATTGACGCAGGTCAATTCGAGCTGCCGGCTTGGGTTCAAGGAAGGCCCTGATTCTTGGTAGAGCCGGTGACAGGCCCATGGGAACACCCCTCAGATCTTTGAACAGAGCCTTTGAATGCCACCCAATAAAGATGACGCGCCAGACAACAAGCGCCCCTACCTGTCCTCTGCCGCCAGGAAAGAGGAAATACTCGACGCGGCCCTGGTCGAATTCGCGGATCGGACATACAACGCAGTGTCGATGGAGCGCCTGGCGGAATGCGCGGGCTTGTCCAAGGCTGGCATCTATGCCCACTTCAAAAGCAAGGAAGAAATTTTTCACGCCTTGCTCGAACGTACGACGAAGCAGATTTGTGATTTCCAGGGCTGGCTCCCGGATGAGGATCTGACGTTGCCAGAGCTGGTAGATGTCTACCTGGATCGCCTGTACGCGACCTTCAGCTCCCCTGCCACGATGTCGATCTACCGGCTGCTTCTGGCCGAAAGCGCCCGAACTCCAGAGCTGGTGCAGCGTTGGCACAACGAAGTTGCGCTCGGGCTGAAAGAGCGGGCGCAGACCATCATCCACCGCAACATACGCCGAGGCGTCATTCGCCCAGGCGTCTTGACCGAACACTTCTTCCCGTTGGCGCTCGCGCCCGCAGTGCTGTGGCTGAGTTCCTCGATGCTGTCCAAGGGGAATCCTTCCATCTCGCTGGTGCAGTTACGGGATGCGCACCGGCAACTGTTGCTTGAGCTTTTGCAGCCTCAATGAGCGGAGTGATGCACAGAGTCCTGCGCGCCCTTGCAGGCTTGGCGATCGGCTTTGTGGTACTGCTGCTGACTGTGTGGGGTGCGCTGGCTCTGTGGCATCAGATGCCGGGACCTTCGGTGGTGCGATGGTTTGTCATTGCCATGTGGTCCACATTGGGTGTGACCGTTGTCTTGTCGCGGGCGGGCTTGCTTGGGCGGCGCAATCGCAACATCGCCGGATTCGCATTTGTGATCGCAGCCGCCTCCCTGCTCATGTGGTGGGGGACGCTGCAGCCGTCACACCAGCGTGTATGGGCTGACGATGTCGCTCAGTTGCTGGAGGCCAGGATCGACGGCAACCATGTTCACCTGAATAATGTGCGCAACTTCCAGTGGCGCAGCGAAACCGACTACACCCCGCAGTGGGAGAGCCGCACATACGACCTGGATCGTCTGCGCAGCGCCGACTTGGTGCTTTCCTACTGGATGGGGCCGCACATCGCCCACACCCTGGTGTCGTTCGGCTTCGATGGCGGTGAACGCGTGGTGTTCTCGCTGGAAATTCGCAAGGAACGCCATGAGTCCTTCTCGGCGGTAGGAGGATTCTTCCGTCAGTTCGAGCAGATCCTGGTAGCCGCCGATGAGCGAGACATTGTGCGTACGCGCAGCAACGCGCGAGGCGAAGATGTTTATCTCTATCGCTTGCAGATGAATCAGGCGAGTGCCCGCGCGTTGTTTCTGGAGTATCTGAACGCGGCCAATGAACTGCGGCAGAAACCGCGCTTTTACAACACGTTAACCAGTAACTGCACGACCATCGTATTCGAGCTGGCCCGGGTAATTGCGCCCGCATTGCCAATGGACTATCGCCTGCTGCTGTCTGGATATTTTGCGCGGTACGTCTACGACCTGCATGGATTGACGCCTGGCTATCGTTACGATGAATTGCAGGCACTGGGGCATATCAACGAACGTGCCCTTGCTTCCGATGTGTCAGAGGATGACTTCTCGATGTCGATTCGACAAGGCGTGCCAGGCATCCCTGCCAACGAGGTGAATCCATGAGGTTCCCGCAGGCCTGCCTTCTCATTGCATGCGCCGCTCTTGCTCCGCTGCTGCTGGGGGGCTGCTCGATCCTGCGCGAGTTCGGCCCAGTGGTTGAAGTTCATACGCTACCTGCCAGGGAGGCCATCGAACTCAAGCGCGGCGACATCCTGACACGTGGCAAGCTCAGCGATGCGACTGTCCAGACCATCAGGGTGGCGGCATTGGATGAGCAGGCATGCGCAAAGCCGATCTCCTCGGAGTGCGCGGAGGCCTTGGCTACCGTGACGGGGGTCGCCACGGATAGACGCCTGGCTGCACTGTCCGAACTATGGCTGGCGCAGGCTCAGGCCATGAAGCCCGGCTCAGCGCAGCAAGCCGCCTGGCTTGAGACGATTCGCTATGCCTATGCTTATCTGTTCCTTGGTGACCATACTCCGGGAGAGCGGGCCTTCGAGGATCGCCAGACCCAAGTGCGGGATTGGTATAACTATGCCGTCGAGCATGCGGCCACCGGCATGTTCGAAGTTCGGCAACAAATGCCGACGCAGTTGCCCGACCAGACCAGTTGGAACATTGCAGGCTGGGAACTGAAGCTGGATATGCGCGGCGCGCGCTTACCGGGCAGTACGGCGGTGCCAGCCGAACTCCTGCCAGCCTCGTCCCTGTCTTTCCGTGGATTGCGTAGCCTCTACCGGCGCGACGGCTTTGGCGCCGAGCTTGTGGCGGTCATTCCGGACGAGTCCCTGAGCGCCGCCCCAACTCGGGGTGGTCGCCCAGCGGCAAAACATGATCAGCAACCGCTGCCCTGGAGCGAGATGCCCGCGCCGTCCATGACGGTTCTGCTGCATCCCGACGGAGACAACTTGGACAGCGTGCTGCATGCTCGTACAGCCCGTCTGACGGTGCATGACCCCTATGTGGAATCGGCCATTATGCTGCGCGGCCAACGTGTGCCGCTGGCGGCCAATTTCACGGCCGGCTATGGCGTATGGCTGGCCCGTGCCAATTTCAACCGCCAGTCGCTGCGCAGCCTGCTCGGGCGCGAGGGTGGCATCGACCGCCCGCACGTCTACTTGATGCAGCCCTACGATCCGAACAGGCGGATCATCGTCATGCTGCACGGACTGGCCAGCAGCCCTGAAGCCTGGGTGGAACTCGCCAACGAAATCCTGGGCGATGAGGCCCTGCGCCAGCATTACCAGATCTGGCAGGTCTACTACCCGACCAACATGCCAGTCGCGTTGAACCACGCCATGATTCGCAGGGCGCTCGGGGATACGCTGACGCATTTCGACCCATCCGGCCAAGCGCCGGCGTCGTCCGACCTCGTGCTGGTGGGGCATAGCATGGGCGGGGTCATCGCGCGGTTGATGGTGTCGTCAACCGATCAATCGCTGGTGCAATTGGCTGCGGATCACAGTCGGTTGACGCCGCAGCAGATCAGGCGCATTGATCCCATGTTGCGCTTCGAGCCCTTCCCGAATGTCAGCAGTGCCATCTTCATCGCGGCGCCTCATCGGGGCACATCGGTCGCGGGTGGACGCCTGGGGCGCTGGATGGCGGGATTTATCCGCTTTCCCATTACGGTGCTCGAAGAACTCGCCCATACACTGGCACCCAATGCGGCCGCCAGCAGCCGTGAAAGCCTGGCAACCATTCCCAATAGCGTGAACAATCTCGACGAAAACGATCCGTTCGTGCGTACGGCGGCGGGCTTTCCCATCTCATCCCAGGTGCGCTATCACTCGATCGTGGCCCAAGCCAATTCCGAAGTGGCCCTCGATGATTCCGATGACGGTCTTGTGCCTTATCGCAGCGCACATCTTCCCGGCGCACAGTCCGAGAAAGTCATTATTTCGGGGCACAGCGTGCAACAGAGCGCGGCCGCGATACTGGAGATCCAGCGTATTCTGAGAGAGGACATGGCTCTGCGGGAAGCGCATTTACAGCCATAGACAACTGCCATCTGCTGTGCGCGGCCGAGCTGATTTCGGATTTCGTATGGGCGTAATGCATTCATCTGAATGCGCAAAGAGCATCAGACTTACTGTTGCCCGCTCGACGCTGGCACAGTGGGTCGGTGCGTGCGGCGCGCAACTGCAGCCGATGGTAAAGGCGCTGGATGACGAACTGCGTCGCCACGTGGTGCTGCACGCCCACGAGACGCCGATGCTCAAGCCCAAGCATCTTGGCGACGGCAAGGCGTACCCAACGTGATCCGCCGTCTGGCGGCGACCCAGCCCATGCTCGACAAGATCGTCGGCCACCAACGCCACATCGCTCAGGCCTACGGCATATCGATGGAGCATGCGCGCTGGCTGTTGACCACCGTGGCGTTCCACTGCCTTGCCGTGGCCGACACGGTGTACTCGGTCGCCGAACGGGAACCCGTCGTGGATGCAGACCGTGCGACGGAGGAAGCCGAGATGGAGGCCGAACTCAACAGGGCATGCACGCACTCATTGTTGGCATGCTGGCCTTGATGGATGCTGATGGCCTTTCAGGAGATAGTTGATCGTCGTTCTCGTTTGTGGGGGTTGAATGGAAATCCAGGGATGCCGTAATTGAGGAGCCTGGACGGCGTATCGTTCAGGAACAAACACGCACGGGCGGCCAGGCCCTGCCGTGGCTCGACATGACGGCCTTCCTGCGCGGGGCCATCGACCTTGCGCTAGACAACCATGCCAATGCGCCACGCAGCAATACGCAATGGGTGTTCTTCGACCGTGGCCTGATCGACGCGGCGGCAGCACCCCAGGCACTGGACGGCACTACTATTCTGGACACGATTGCCCAGTCGCATCGCTACCACTCGCGCATCTTTCTGGCCCCGCCGTGGCCTGAAATCTATGTGCAGGACGAAGAACGCCGTCACAGCATGGATGAAGCGCGGGCTGAATTCGAGCGGCTTCAGCGCACCTATCCAGCGCTGGGCTATGCGGTATCGCGGTTGCCCAAGATCAGAGTGGCGCAACGCGCTGACTTTGTGCTGGACACCTTGGCTAGCCGCTAACCTACCAAGGCGAACTCTACCGTATCTCACCGCCACGTAGGACTCCATGCTCAAATCTCTTGCGTAACTCTGAGATAAGGATTGTTGGGTGGTACTGCATCGAACAACCAATTCGCATCGATCAGCAAATACCCATGCAGCTTCCGGGACTTGCGCGGCCCGGTGACTTCACAGATCCAGATGTTCAAGCCGCTGTCGTGCTTTCGATGCAACCCCAGTTTCTCAAAGCGCTTCTGCACCCACTGCCAATCCGGCATCTTGTCCTGCCGTGCCAGCGTGCCGACATGAGGGTGCTCCTGGACGTAGCGCTGGAACACACCTGGGCTGACCAAGTAGGCCGTGTCATTCACGGAATGCACGAGCGCTTTTGCGTCGTTGATGATGAGCCGGCGCGAAGCAATTCCCTGTTTCAGCCACATCATGAAATGTTCGCCTGACGGGGGCGCTGCTGTTAGGGGTGGTTTAGCAGTAGATGGTGGTGGCGAAGGAAGCACTGCGGCAGTCGCTGGCATAGGAGTGCTGGGGTCTGCGGGGTAGCTTCTCTGTGCAACCGGCTCCACATCCTGCTCGGCACCAGGCGAGCCGCTCGTGCTCACCATTGCCAGCATGTCCTCCATGACATCGGACACGGGCTGGGCCTTAGGCGGTGAGGCGGTGACGGTACTACTGCCTTCCCAAGATGGAAGTTTCTGACCGTTCGGGGCTGCCTTCGCCATGGCCGCAGGCGGCATTTTCGGCGCCTCGGCGTCGTTTTCGGCGACTGCCGCGTCGATCGCTACCGTGCCTGCAAAAGGCGTCGGTCGCTCGCCAGATTCCCAGATCAGCGCAGGAGCGAGGCGCAACAGGGTGAACGAGTGGGACCAGCCGGTGGAACTGGTTATGGTCGCGCGCCAAATAGCCTTGCCGTCGGGCGCCGGCTGCAACATGCCGTGATCCTGGAGGACGTTGAACACCGCGGTGTTGTTCGCAGGGATGCCATCGACGCCTTGGGACAGCAGGTGCGCACGCAGTTTGTCCGAGACCGTTTTGCTCACCAGCCACAGGGCATCGTCGGTGAGCCAGCCATCGGAGGCTTCCGGCTGGTTCAGTTTCAACTGTTCCTTGAGCAGGTAGCGCAACCCGTCGAGCAGCTTGCGCTGCAGCGCGTGCTTGGGCGCAGCCATGGCGCGGGCCGGATCGCCGCCCAGCTCCTGGGCCACCGAGGCCCGGTCTGCCTGCACGACAAGTTCGCCCAGTACGCCGGCGTGCTCGTACTGCCCGGCCAGGACGTAGAGCAGTGGTGCCCACAGGGACGGATAGCCGCTGAGCCAGTCCAGGGCCTCACGGTCGAGCAGTTGGTGGTAGAGCAAACCTGTCGCGGCGCTGTGCAGGCGGTACTCGCGATCGTCGCGGTAGCGGAATCGGTATGGCTGGCGCAGCGGGCCGTGCCAAGGGTGCCAGATGCTGCCGTCGGCCAGCTCGACGTGCAGATCGACGGCGATCTTGCCGATGTCGTGCAGCAGCGCGGCGTAGGCGACGGCGGCGGTCCAGGCTTCGGACTGTGCCGCTTGGTCTTCGGGGCTGGCGCCGATGGGCAGCAGATGGGACTGCCGCAGTTTCAGACTGTAGGCGACGATTTCGAGGCCGTGGTCGAGCATGCCGCCCAGATAGGCATGGTGATGCGCCTCGGAGGCCGGGAAGGCCTGGACCAGCTCGGCGTAGCGTTCCAGGGGCGCTCGGTACAGCGTGGCGAATTGCCTGCGCGACAGCGAGGTGCGCTGCCAAATGTGCTCCAGCAGCTTCTGCCGGCGCGGGGTGGCCAGCAGCGATGCGGCCGACTCGGGCCGCATCAACCCTTTCGGGAGGACGGTGGCGGGTGCTGGCGGTGGCGCGCCGGCGACCGGGGGCCGTTTTCGCTGGAACAGGGAGAGCATGCGGGTGTCCTGTGGCGGGCCGACCGGGAGGCCTTTTTGCCTTTTCGAGGTAGGGCCTTTCCCCTTGCACCCCATTCCCTTGCCGTTTCGGCCCTTTGGCCTTTAACCGTTTCGGTATAGCGGGGCCTGGGTTGCGGTTCCAGCGTCAATGTGGAACCCGCACGAATGGATTGCGCGGCGACCAGCCGCTGGCCTCGGCCTATGCTGCGGAGACGCTGTTTTCGCCAGGTAGGTTGCTCTCTAGGCGTCAAAGTTGACAAATGCGACAAAGGCGACTAGAGTAAGTCCTGTCTCAAACCTACCTGGGAGATGACCATGCCCACCGCCATTGAATTCATTGCCGACCGTCTGCCGCGTGTCACCGTGGAGGATGTGCGCCGCTTCGCGGATACCGTCGAAATCCGGGATGCGCCGGCTTTCGCGGCCGAGTTGCAGGCGTTCATTCACGAGCGCGTGGAGGCGGTAAAGCTGCCAGCCAACCTCGAAGGTGAAACGGTGGAGCACGCCTTGAAGCGTAAGACGGCTGCGCTGCGCGCTGAGACGCGCTGGGCGCCGACTGAAACCGACGT
This sequence comes from Stenotrophomonas sp. STEN018, assembly GCF_056760235.1. NCBI lineage: Bacteria > Pseudomonadati > Pseudomonadota > Gammaproteobacteria > Lysobacterales > Lysobacteraceae > Stenotrophomonas > Stenotrophomonas sp. STEN018. Next base: position 88,218 of record NZ_JBRREK010000003.1, on the reverse strand, counting down.
CCAGCGAGGCCGCGCCGTGCTGCTGGAAACCTTCAACCAGCCGCACAACCTGCCGCCCGCGGAGTACGCCAAGCTGGCGGACAAGTCGCGCCAGCAGATCTACAAGGACATCCTCGCCCGTCGGCTGCTGGCGCTGAACGTGGGGCCGCGAGGCCAGAAACTGCCCGACTGGCAGCTCGACCCGGTGAAGCAGCAGTTGACCCAAACCGTGCTTCAGGAGGTCGAGGGCATCGACCCTTGGACGATCTACCGCGCACTGTCCGAACCGCTCGAAGGCTTGGGCGGCCGCTCGCCAGTGGATGCGGTGACGCATGGCACGATCGACGACGTGGCCGAGGCCGTGTTCAACGTGCTGGGCGTTCAGGTGCATTGAAGCGAGATCGCCATGAGCCACGAGCTGCCTTCGTTCCTGATCGATGCCGGTGAGCTGCTCCAGCATGTGAGCCGCGTCGTCTATCGGGGCAGCCCGCTGTACTATGGCCGCAGCAGCACCAATCGCTACGATGACCCGGCCCAGGCCTACGGGGTGCTCTACCTGGGGCGCGACCTGCCCACGGCGCTGATGGAGTCGGTGTTTCATAAGCACCAGTGGCTTGCGGACACGAAGCGCTCGATCGCGCTGAAAGAAGTCCAGAGCCGGATGGTGCGCGCAGTGGGCGTGATGGACGACGTGCTTCTGGCCGACCTCACGGCGCCGGGCGTCATGGCGGGCTACTTCGGCCTGAACCTGGAGCAGTTGGCCAGCCGCGACTACACGCACACGCAGCAGGTGTCGGCCCAGGTGCATGCGATGCTTGGAGATGACGGCCAGGTGCTGTTCGACGGGGTGCTCTATCCGTCGCGCAACAACTATCCCGCCAAGAGCATCGCGCTGTTCGAGCGTGCCAGCGCGAAGGTCAGTGTCATCGAGGACATCGATCTCGTTGACCATGTGGACTGGCCGCGTTTCGTTGCTACATACCGCATCGGCGTGGAGCCCGACCCTGGCCCGTTGGAACCGGATGACGAAGCGTCCTGAAGCAGCAAGAGAACACATTGAAGCCCTAAACAGAATGAAATGGACCAAACTGAAATAGGCATCCCTCAGCAGTAGGAGACGACCATGAACACCACGACTCGCACCAGCACCGCAGAACGCCTCGGCCGCGCCTTTGGCCGCGGATGGCGTGCCTACGCGCGCTGTGAACGGCGGGCGTCGAACTGGTTGGTTTCCAAGGGCATGCCGACGGCTGGAGCCACCGCGCTCGTGTGGATGGTTAAGCTGGCTGCGCTCGGGGTGCTGCTGTACACCACCTTCTGGCTGGCCCTGGTGATGGTGTGCGTCATGGTGGTTGCCTGGATGGCCCGCAACACCGACTTGGGCGAGGAGTTGCCCGAGCCAGAGTGGCGAAACGGACCAGCAGGATTCGGCCTATACACCTACGACGGTTTCCGCATTGATCCTCATGTCGAGGACGACTAGCAGCGATCACTTCTTCGACACTGCATTGATCGCAATGCTTCCTCCCCTTCCGCCAGCAGCCTTGGCATCTCCGGTGGCTCCTGCGAGGCCTTGCAACACGTTGCCGGCACGAACGCCCGCCCAAGCCAAGGCCATGATCCAGAACGTAGGCAGTACGATGAACATCGTGCCCGTGACAAACATCAGGAGCATGTCTCCGAAGGCGTTGTTCAGCCCCACCAGCGGGTCGAAGTTGGTGTGCGGCCGATTCCAGCCGAACCCCCAGCCATAGAGCGCATCCAGGATCGTCGAATCGATCCAGCGCGCAAGCTGAAACCAGAAGTCCGTGAAGAAGAGCGCGAACTGCACGACGCTGACGGTAACGACCGTCTTCAGATCGTAGGTGCCTACGACCAGCACAAGCGGGATGCAGATGACCAGCGCCATCTTGAGCAAGGCGAGGACCATGGGCAGAGACTGTCTCACGACGTCCATGGCGGGAAACGCGGCAATCGCGCCGACGGCCATCCCAACGTCTCCCGTGGCCCGCGTCACGATGTTCGGCAAGGTCTTGTCGATCTGGCCGCCATAGTCCGTATAGACGCTACCCTGGTTCAATTTCTGTTGCCGCGGTGACGCGATGGCGCGGATCACCGAGTCGTCCACCTCGGCCCTGCTCAGGAACCCGGCCCAGCCTGCCAGGCGATTCAACAGGTTCGGGTCCACCTGTCCCAGCAGGCGTGCCCGCAGGCCATTGCCGCCATCGGCCCACCACTGCCTGCAGGTCGGGTAGCCGCCACCGCTGCCCACCTGTGCAAGCCCCGCATCGCGGGTGCTGTCGTAGGGCCAGTCGTCGCGCGGCGTGCTTGAGCGGTAGGTGTCGTAGTAGCCGCCCGTGTCCGTGAAAAACCTCGACCCTATCCAGGTCACGTCGTGCATCTGCTGCTCATCAAGCTGAGGGCGCTGCATGAACAATTTGGCCCGCGCAGGCCCATAGCAATCCCGCGAGAAATCCGCTACTTCCTGAGCCAGTACCGGGTCGTCAATGCGGGTCGCGTCGATCTCCATGCGCATCTGCCGCAGGTCCGTGCCGCATGGGATCGCCGCCACCGAGGCGCTCGTGACGGCGCGCGAGAGCGCGTGCATGAAAGCCCACCAGACCGGCACCTTCGCCGACTGGTTGTTGATGGTGCTGAAGGACTGCGACCAGCCGGTATCCGTGGGCTGCGGCACGCTGACCTGGCACTGGGCCGAGCGCGAGCTGTCGTACTGGATGGTGTTGAGGTCCACGTCGATGAACGGGATGCCAGCGAACATCACCACCACGATGGCGACGAAGACCCGGTTCTCGATGCGCGCAGCCGAGAGCACGCCCTTGTTGCCTTCGTCGGCACCTTCCGCACGGGCCTTCAACCACTCCTGCACGATGATGGCGACGAACGGCAGCGCGAATACTCCGCTCGACACCAGCACCGCCCAGATGCCGTTGTTGACGATCCAGGACACCAGCGTCAGGTAGTACTCCAGGTAGTCGGTCGTAAAAAGCGTCATGGCGCGGCTCCCTCTTCAGCTCTGCATCAGCAGGCTGGCTTCCAGCGCCACGATGGCGACGACGCCGGCGATCTCGCTGCGCACCAGGCGTCGCCGCGCTTGCGCGTCTTCCTCGCGGGCCAGCAGCCGGCGGCGCATCCAGACCCAGCCATAGACCGTCGCGCCGTACAGGCACAGCCGCCACACCAGGAAGTAGCCCGCGCTGGCAGCCAGCCACCGCTCCCAGCCGGCAACGCTGCCGACGAGGTAGATGCCGACGAGATTGGCGCCCACGGCCGCGGCGATGATGACCACCGCCAGGAGCAGCGCCTTTGCCGCGCGCCGGCTGAAAAGCCAGCGCGGGCGCAGCCAGGCCGCGTTCATGGCGTGCCTCCCGGGTTGCCCCGCTGCAACCGATCGAGGCGGTCGGGCACCGGGTCGCCTTCGTAGATGCCGCGCGAGCCGGCCGCGCGCGTCCCGTGGCGCTGGATGATGGCCATGGGCGAGTTGTTCGCCAGTTCGCGCCGCAGTTCAAGTTCGGTCTTGAGGTTGCGGATCTCCTGATCGAGCGTGTCGCTCTCGTGGTTCACGGCCTCGACCGCCAACTGGTTGGCCGCCACGTTGGGTTCCTTCTTGCCGGTCAGCAGGGTCCGCTGGAGCAGCAATGCCTTCTCCAGCACGGACGACAACGCGACCTCGGACGCGAGACGTCGCGCCAGCAGGTCTTGGTCTGGCTCGTCGCGCAGCGCCTCGATGACGCCGCGTGTAATGGGCAGCGAGGTGCTGCCGGCTGCATGCAGGTTCTCGAACGTCGTGTTGCGCGTCCCAGAGACCAGTTCCTGCAAGGCCTCCAGCTTGGTCTCGTACTCCTCCTGGATCAGCGGCGTCAGCCCGACGCCAGGCACGGTCTCGGTCTTGGTGCAGGAATCACACGTGCGCTGTACCTGTTCCCCGAGAACCCGCGTCGCCCATTCGGTCGCCTGCTGCGGCGACGTCCAGGTCTGGCAGGACAGGCTCGCGCAACTGGCGGGCGCGATGGAGGACGTGTCAGTCACGCTGCGCCCGTTGACCAGGTTGTAGCCCGCCCGCGTCACGTCACCGACCACCCGGATGGCCGACTGGCCCGCGCCGCCGGCATTGCTGCCGCCCACCCAGGGCACGCCGTCGTTGCCGCGGCGCGTCTCGGCCTGCTCGATCGCCGATACGGCATCCGTGCTCGACACCGCATCGCGCAGCGCCATGCCTTCCGCCATCTGGCTCCATCCGAGCTGGCCGCCCGCCGTCTCGGCCATCTTCTCGGCCATCGCGCGACACGTCAGCTTGGAGCGGTCGAAATCCAGCCTCGCCTGCAGCACACCATTGGTCAGCAGGTTGTACAGCCCCGGATCGGCACGCTGGATGATCAGCGCCGGCAGCGATGCCACGGCACTGGTCGCGCTCTGGATCACGTTGCTCATGATCTGCTGGAACCCATTCGTGATCCCATTGAGCTGATTGCGCAGCGTGGTCTGGATGCTCATGTCGCCGCAGATGAGGTTGCTGTTCCAACCCAGGCCGACCCCGATCGAACGCATGCCAGCGGCGCGGCCCATGGACACCGCACTGCCACCGCCGATCGAGTACATGACCTCATCGCCGATGACGGGGCCGCTGGTCTGGAAGCCGGCCTGCGCCCACGCGAGGCCACAGACCAGGGCGAGCGCGCCGGCTAGCGCCGTGGGGCGCAGCGGGCGGCGAACCTTGGCGGATGGGTTCATCAGTTCAGGACGCTTCATCGCCGTACCCTCAATAGAAATCGACGCTGCCGAGGAACACCTGGCCCCGGCGTTCGCAGCACGCATAGGGCCGCCACAACGCCCAGGCGTAGTCGCCTTGTTGGGCCTGTGTCAGGAAGCCGTTGCGCGGGAAGACCGTGCAGGACGAGGACAGGACGGGCGTGAGTTCCTGCCACTTGCCGGTCGAGGCATCGCCCTCCATCAGCGCGCCGGCCGGCCAGTAGCCATCGCGGGAGTTGGCGAGCAGCGGCTGATAGACGTGGATCTGCCCGCGGCGCGTGACCACATCGCCGGCCCGTTGGGCCACCACGGCACCGGCCTTGTGGTCGTCCGTCTGGTGCAGGAAGCCGCCGCGCGGATAGACGTTGCCCCAGAGGTTCAGGGTCGAGCGCGCGCCGACCTCGCGCATGCCCGGGATCAATGCCTCCGGGTACACCATCTCCGGTACGTTGTAGCGCCAGGCCGGCGTGTCCAGCGTACTGAGCAGGTACGGCATGAAGGCCGTGCCTGCGCCCTCGCAGAAATAGCCCGAGGACGAGACGAACTGGTTGAACACCTCGACGCCGGGGTGGCCGATGACGTCCGCGTTCTTGAACTTCGCGAGATTGTTTTCGTGATCTTCATTGGTGGTGCCGTCCCCGCCGGCCTGGGCCGAAGGGTTGGGCGTGCTCATGGCGCGCACTTCGACCCAGGGGTTCTCGCCGGTGTTCGAGTAGGACGAAACCACCGCATCGGGGATGTAGTGCCTGACCTTGACGGACGTGCGCACCGTGCAGCCGGTCCAGGTGCAGTAGAGCCAGTAGCAGATACCCACCACCCGGTACTCCAGGCAATCGGGCGAAGCCACTGAACCCACGATGGTCGCCGTGTTCAGGGCGTAGCTGCCCGTGGCGCTGAGCAGCAGCACGGAGGTGACGGCAGCCCGCATGCGGCGCAGAAGGTCGAATGAGCGGATCACGGTTCGGCCCTCCGGTGCTGTTCGATGCGCGCGATGGCGCGGGCCACGTCAGGCTCGCCATAGACCACGTAGCGCTGATCCACCACGACAGCCGGAATGGTGGTGATGCCCAGGCTCCATGCGTCGGCAACGCCCTGGTATGCGGTGGCGATGCGACGCTGGAGGTCAGCGCCCCCCTGGCTCAGCCGGCGCTTCACGATGGCTGTTGCCTGTCCGGGATCGGCGGGCAGCGCCGCAGAAAGCTCCGCTTCGATCCGGGGCGCTTCATCCAGCTCGATCAGCTGCTCGCCACCCATGGTCCTGACCGGGTGACGGCTGTCGGTGATGATCACCACATCGGCGGCGAAGCTGGCCGGGCTGAACACGGCCAGGGAAGCCGGCAGCGCAACGGCCAGGCCAAGGGTTCGCCAGCCCGATGCGAACCTGGATGAAGATGCTGGCATGTCGAGCGCCCCCAAGAGTTGTCAAGGGCCATAGTCAAACGCCGAACGCCATGCGGCCCCAACAAACAATGCGCATCGCGGACTGCCCGCATACCTGCTTGTCTTGCGCCAATGAAAAGCGGAGGCCGAAGCCTCCGCGTGGATCAAGGAGCCGGTGCCATTGCTACAGCAGGCCGGATTCCGCAAAGGAGAACGGGGCACCCTGGCCGACGATGATGTGGTCCAGTACCCGCACATCGATGAGCGCCAGCGCGGCTTGCAGTTGCTGGGTCAGCATGCGATCCGCGCTGGACGGCTCGGAGACGCCCGAAGGATGCTGGTGGGCGAAGACCACCGCGGCGGCATTCAACTCCAGCACACGCTGCACGACGACACGCGGATAGACCGAAGTCGCGTTGATCGTGCCCCTGAACAGCGGCTCGTAGGCCAGCACCTGGTGCAGGCTGTCCAGGAACACAGCGGCGAATATCTCATTGGGCTCAGCGACCAGTTTCAGACGCAGGTAGTCCCGTACAGCGGCCGGTTGGCTGAGGCACGGTCCAGCTTTGAAGACCCGTCTCTCCAGCAGCACGATGGCTTGCTGGATGATCCAGTCCTCGTGTTGGGCAGCGATGGCGGAAAGCGACTCCAGGCAGGAGTCATTGACGGCGAAAGACATGGCGAACCTCCAGACGGTGAGATCGGAGGGCACTCGCCCTGGGAGGGCAAGCCCTCCTGGGGAACGAACAAGGTGCATCCATCACCGCGGCAGCGGTGATCGTTCGCGGCCAGGATGCGAGGCGAACGGGGTTGTGGTCAGCGCAGCGGACTGCGCCGTAGCCTTGAAGACCGGGGCTACCTGGGCATGTCGCCGACGACGTCGGCAGGCATTTCCGATGTGGGTGTGGCGGCGGGATCGCCGGCCGCGAGCATGTCCATGGCCGACAGCAAGGCATCGCCCTCGATCGGGCCCTGCAGCAGGATCGCCTTGCCGGTTTCGCGATCGTGCAGCCGCAGCGACGGCGTGGCGGTCACGCCGCTGTTCGTGGCTTCCGCAGTTTGGGTACGAATCGCCGCGTCGGGCCGCTCGCTCGCAATGCACTGTTCGATGGCTGGCGTCAGGGCGGGGTGGCGCAGGTCTTCGGGCAAGCCCTGGCCGTCGCTGTGTGTGTGGACATAGACCCACTCGACAGCCTGCCAGAAGGCGGGATGGCCGCCGGCTTCGCCCGCGCATTCCACCAAGCGCGCTTCGGCGGACGCGGCCGGCTCATGCGCGGCCAACGGCAGGTGGTGCCATTGCAAGGCCACGTCCGCATTGCCGGCTACCCAACGCTTGAGGACAGGGAAATAGGACCGGCAGAACGGGCATTCGAGGTCCGCGTAGAGCGTCAGCGTGAAACGACCTGCCGGGTTGCCCATCTGCCAAGGAGGCCCGGCCACCTGCGTCTCGCTGACAGGCGCCGAGGTTTGGGGCGTGGACTCGCCTGGCGAACGGGACACGAGCCAGATCAGCAGCAGCGCAACCAGCACTGCGCCTAACGCCCATGGCCAGCGGGCCCGCCAGCGCCGACGGCGGAACGCCTGGACCTGCATCGGAATGGATGAGCGTTTCTGTTCCATGGCGTTCTCCGGTGCACGGCAGATTCAGGGCAGGGCCAGGGCCGGCGACTCGATGCCGCGTGCCCGGTCGATCTTCTCGGCCACCTTGAAGGCGGCATCCAACTCGCTGACGCCGTGCTGCTGCATGAGCTGGTAGCGCTCGGCCTTCTCTTCGGGTTCGGTCTGCGCGAGCGCGAGATACAGGCTCGGCGGCACGGCGCGGAAGAGCACCTCCATGCTCTTGGAGAGGATGACGCCCTCGGTGAACTTGCCCGCTTCCTTGCGTGCCGAAAGCATCAGCGCCTTCTGCGCCGGCGAGAGTTCGCGGAATCGTGCGATCTTCTCCACCTCGTCCGGCGGCATCGACAGGCAGATCCACCACTCGATCATGTTGAGCATGGGCTCTGCGGCGCGCGGCAGATCGTCGATGTTTTGCGTCGCCAGCCAGAACCAGGCGCCCAACTTGCGCCACATTTTTGTAATTTTCACGACATACGGCGCGAGCAGCGGGTTCTTCGTGATGATGTGGCCTTCGTCGGTCACGTTGATGATCGGGCGGCCGAGATACTGGTCACGCTCCGCGATGTTGTTCACCGTGCTGATGAGGCTGATGTACGCGATCGAGAGCTGCGCGTTGTAGCCCTCACGGGCATAGGTCGCGAGATCCACCAGCGTGATGTCGGCCTCGGGCCACGGCGTGCCGTCGCGGTCGAACATCTCGCCGTCCGTGCCTTGGCAGAACATGTCCATCGCGTCCGCCATCTCCAGCAGCCGCACGCGCCGCATCTCGGGCAACGTCGGGTCCTGGCCGCGGGTGCGCAGCGCATTGCGCACGTCGCGCGTGAGCACCGTGCGCTTCTCGGCCACGCAGTGCTCGGCGGCGTCGAGGATGCACTGGCGGATCAGCGAGCGGTCGGCGCGCGTCATCCTGGCTTCCTCCTTGTCCTCGCCGCCAGTGATCATCAGCCGCGCCGTGATCTCCAGTTCGCCCAGCACGTCGCGCTGTTCGTCCGCCTCCATGGCTGAGGCATCGGGTGGCAGGTCTTCGTCCAGCGCATCGGCATCGAGCGTTTGCACATCGCTGGGCGTTTCGATCAGCCGGCGCGCGTCGGCGAACGGCGCTAGGCTGATGCCCGATCCGGGGGCCAGCTTGACCCGATTCACGGTCAGGCCCAGGCGCCTGGCGAAGTCGCTGAACAAGCCGAAGCTATTGCCGGCTTCCACGATGAAGAGGCGCGGCCGATAAATGGCCGTGACCTGGTTCAGCAGATTGTTGAGCGTGGCCGATTTGCCGGAACCCGTCGGGCCGAACAGGAACAGGTGGGCGTTCATCTGCCGGTCCAGGCGATTGAGCGGATCGAAGGTGATCGGCCCGCCGCCGCGGTTGAACATCGTGATGCCTGGATGCCCCGTACCCTGGGCACGGCCCCACACCGGCGACAGGTTTGCCGCGTGCTGGGCGAACATCAGTTGCGTGTACCACCGGCGCCGATCCTTGCCGGGGTTGTAGCAGCACGGCAGCCAGCGCAGGTAGCTGTTGAGCGGCGCCACCTCATCATCCTCTCGCACCGGCTGCAAACCAGCGTTGAGCATCACGTTCGCCAGGTCCAGGCCGCGCCGATCCAGTTCCGCCTCGTCGCGCCCGCGCAGGTAGAACGCCAGCGTGCCCCGGTAGAGCTTGTGCGCGCTGCCGATCAGCGAGCGGGCTTCATGCACGTCCTTGAGCGTCTGCTCCGACGCCAGCGTCTCGCCCACGGCCTTCTTCGCCAGGTGGTTCAGATCCGATTCCAGGACATCCTGGGGCGTGGCAACCATCGTGAGACAAAGCAAGGTGTCTTCCGGCATCTGGTCGAACAGCGTGTTGATCGCATCGCCCTTGCGGGTCTCGCCGGTTAGATGTCCCGTGCCGGGCGGCATGCGCAGCCGGTCGGTGATCAGCACACGGTGCGGCATGCCGTCGAAGTACCAGGTGCCGTGCTCCACGTCGGAGCGTGGCTGGCCGAAGAACAGCCGCTGGCTGAAATCCCGCCCGCTCGCCAGTTCGATCTCGCCGGCCTCAGTCTCGTCCGGGTAGCGCGCCAGTGCGTAGAAGCGCTCCCGGTCCTCTGTACTGGGCCCGAGCATCGCGGGGCGCGGATTGAGCCACCGCAGCAGCCAGTCGTGGACGTCGGCTGCGACCATGCGCCGTGCCTGGATGCCGGCGTTCGCCAGCCCGCCACACAGGCGGTCGCAGACGATGTTCAGCATCTGCTCGGGCGTCTGGCCGCGGCGGCTTGCCTGCCCGGTGGCACGTCGATAGACCACCATGCGCACGCGCCGCGTCTGCCCGCGCCAGCGCAGCCGCGTGACCACCGTGTCCTCGAACAGGCCGCCGGGCTTGGCCACCGCACGCAGATGGTGGCCGAAGAAGCGCAGGTAGAACTCGGTGAACGCTGTCCCGCGGGCACGTGGCTGCACGTAGTCACGCAGGGTCTGCATGTACTGGTCGAAACTCGGCTCGTCCTGGGCATAGAGCTGGAGCACCCAGGGGTTCTCGTCCAGCTCATCGAAGCTGTCCTGCAGCGCGTTCTCCAAGGCGTCGCGGGCGTGGGCAAGCCAGCCCGGTTCCCGGCCCTCGGTCCCCAGCGGCACCAGCTCGAAGAAGGCCGCCACCGATTGGCCGTCCTCCAGCAACATGGACCTTGACTCGGGCAAGAACTCGACCCAGGGCAGCAGTTCCACGAAGGACGGTGCGACCTCGTACAGCGCCTGCTCGTCGGCCTCCGTCGCCGGTTTGCGGCCCCGGACTGCCGAGCCGGGTTCGGGGATGCCGGCTTGGCGCAAGGCCTCAATGTGGCGCTGCCAGCCGTCCGGCTGCTCGTCATCACCAGCGCCGGATGCGGCCAGCTTCAGCGCGGCCGGCTTAGGCCAGGGAAGTTTCCAGCGCATCAGTAGTCCTCCACGCGCTCACCCGGCATCGCGTACTGAATGCGCTGGTACAGCGGGAAGACGGTCGTGTAGCCGGGCACCGGCACGGGATCGGTGCCGGCCAGGTGCGGGTACACGTACATCACGAGATCGGGATTGGGCAGGCGCTGGAACTGGCGATGGACCTCGTTGCGCGCGGTGCGCGTGTAGCGCATCTGCTCGGCAGGTGCGGCCTGCATATCGGCGTCGGTCAGCGGCCGACGCAGGCTCTGGCGCGCATCGAGCAGTTGGCCGCCGGCGTTCCGTCCGGCTGCGCCACCGCCGTCCCCGGCCTCCTGCTGCCAGATGTCCATCATCGTGCGGTCACCGTGGGTCAGCAGCTTTTCCTTGCTGGTGGCGCAGCCGGCGAGCGCCGCGACGGCGAGGACCAGCGCCAGGCCACGGGCCAAGCTATTCAAGTTCGAGAGCATGGCTTTCTCCTGTGCGGTGATCGACCTTGCGGCCTTCGGGATCGAAGTCGATGGCGAGCGGCTTTTCGAGGTGGACGGCGACCTTCGCGCCGGGCTGGACATAGACGGCGGCGAACGCTTGGCCGTAGAGCTTGTTGACCCAGGCCGACATGTCCCGCACGCCGCCCGCCAGAATCTGGCCGACCGCCTCCTGGCCGCTGATGCCCACGGTGCCGATGGAGCCGTCCGAGCCGACATAGGACATGCGGCCGCTGTCGCTCTCGATGAGCGAGGCCACGCCGGCACCGGCCGCGGTGATCAGGGCCTGCGAGCCGAGGTACTGCTGGGCGTTGCTGCGCCGCTCGCCGCTGACGCAAGGAATGCCGTGGGGATCGCTGATCCAGCCCAAGCCATCGCGCTGCTGGTTGTTCTGCTGGTTTCCTTCGCGGTCTTCGGGGATCGTGCGAATCGTGCCGTCGTTGAAGACGAACGTGATGCTGCGCACCTGGCCGCGCACGCAAGAAAGCGTCCAGTCGCCCGAGGCGGTGCCGCTGAACACGGCGCCGGCCACATCGGGAATGTCGATGCCGTTCGCCGTGAGGTTGTCCGGCCCCACCAGCACCTTGAAGGGGTACGGGTCGTTGACGGTGCCGTCGATCGGCACACGCCCGATCAGCGCTGTCATCGCCACCGAGCCCATGAGCGTGGAGTTCGTGGGGACGGTATAGACGGGCTTTGCGGTCTTGACGCCCGCGGCGCGTGCCCCGGCGTTCGCCACGGTTTCCGCCGTGGTTTGCAACGTGCTCTGCTCGGGGCCGAAGCTCGTCGGGAAGCTCATGCCGCCAGCCGTGCCGCGCCCCCTGTTGCGTCCCTCGGCAGGCTTCGCGTCATCCGGTTCAACCCAGCGCATGCCGCCTTCCATCCCGGCCTCGTCGCCCCCCTGCAGCCCCAGGCCCACGGGCAGATCGGCATGGCTGCCACCGCGCCCACCAATGCTGTCCAGGCGCCGCTGTAGGTCGGCGAGTAGCCCTTCGGTCTGCTGGCGCGTGCTGGCCGCCTGCTCCTGGTCGCGCCGCAGGTTGGAGCGCTCGGACTCCAGCGCAGAGTTGATGCGCTGGTCGATCGAGTTCTCGCGCTGACGCAGGCGCTGGTTCTCTTCGCGCTGGGACTTGTTGTCCGAGAGCGCCGTCTGAAGCTCGGTGCGCAACTGCTTCACTTGGGCGACGAGCGTGGCCACGGTGTCGCGCGGGGTATCGCCTTCGATGCCCAACGCCTTCATTTCTTCTGGCGTGAGCTGGGCGCCGGCATCGCTAGCGGGCGGCGCCGACGTGCTTCCACCCGAGAACAGGCGGATGCCGACGAACAGCACCAGGATGGCGACGGGGATCATCAGCCACTTCAGGAGTCCGTTACTGCGCATGATCGGCCTCCTTGCGTTCGGTGGCTTCGGCTTCTGGCTGCGGCAGATGCACGGCTGGGTCGAAGCGGTGAATGGCCGGCAGCAGCGACTGCGCCAAGCCGTGCCCGCGCGTCACCAGGTACAGGACGGTCGTGTCCTCGGGCACGCCGTGCGGCCCGAGCGCCTCATGCTGGAAGGTCGCCGTCAGGAAATCGCCCTGCAGCACACGCGGATCAAGCGTGACCCAGCCGGCGCTGGTATTGGTCAGGCGCACGGCCGTCACCCATTGGTCTTCCAGACGCCACGACGCGAGCGCGAGTGCGCGCACGGGCAATGTCGGCATCAGCGTGCCGAGGTCCATGTCGCGGCGCAGGTTGATGCGCATGACGCCCGGCAGTGGCTCCACGGTGCGCAGCGGCGCGTAAAGGCTCTGCGCGGCGAAGCGGGTCAGCACCACGGGGATGGGGGTTTCGCGCCGCGCCGGCCGCGCACCCGACTGGTCCTGGGCGCGCGCCGGGGCCTCGGCACCGTTGGACTGATCGCCATAGCGAGCCGGAGTGCTGCTGTCCTCGACGATGCGCACCGGCTCCAGTTCGGCTTCGCCGTCCTTGGGCGCCTCGGCCGCAATGTCCAGCAGGATCAGCGCGCCGGTGTCGGCGTCCTGCAATTGCAGCCGCGTGGGCTCGATTGGCTCGCTGGCGCGCAGGTACACCGCGCCGCCTGCGCTCTGTACGCGCAGGCGTTCGCCCACGCCCGCAGGCACTCCGACGCGGACGTTGCGGTCGATGAACACGATCCGCTCCTGGCCGACCTTCAGCGGCACCGCCAACGGCATGCGTTCCCAGCGCAGGATCTCCACCGCCTGAGCGGCGGGGAACGCAGCCACGGCCAGCAGCCCCAGCAGCATGAGTACAGGGTGCTTCATGGGGTATTTCCTCCTTGAGGCGCGTGCGGAGACAGACCGCCGGATGCCGGGCGCGTCGGTTCCGGGGTGCTGATGCGCTGGGGCGTGCCGTCGTAGCAGTCGAGCGCCAGGCCGAAGGGGTTGCGTGCGGGGTCGATGTCCACCTTGGTGACTTTCACCGGGTAGCGCACCAGGGCGCGCTTTACCTGCTCCGCGCCGTAGTACTCGTCCGCCGTGATGTCCAGCGTCACCACCCAGTCGCGATCGGAGACCGTGCGCACGCGCGCCGTAGGGTCGTCGCCGTAGCCGCGGCCGGGGATTTCGTAGATGCCGCGCACGCGCTGGCGCAGCTCGCCCGTGCTGCGGCGGTAGTCGTAGTCCGCGCGCAGGAAGGCCTGGCAGGACGGCGTGAGGTACGGCGAGAGCGTGTGGAGGTTGCGGGCATAGTCCTCCTCGCCATTCGTGGGCCAACGGTTGAGGGTCTGGAACACGTAGAACGTGAACGCATAGACCGATTCGGGCGGCACCTCCCACCATTTCCGGGTGCTGCCGGAGCGCAGGTCGGGCGGGACATGGATGGTCAGATCGCGTGGCGCGCTCCACCAGCCGCCGCCCATCACGAGGGCGACGATGACCAGCGCGCCGGCACCCAGGCGAAGCGTCTTGATGTGCGCCTGCAGGTGAGCGATCTCGTTCTTGAAGCGGCTCATCGCGCACCCCTTGAAGCAGACCTGCGGGTGGTCCAGAAGCCGGAGCGCGAGATCAGCACATGGCCGCCCACCCAGCCCGCCATCAGCGGATGGCGCGTGGCGATGCGCCATTGCAGTTGCCGGTACAGCCAGGTGTCGGGGCGCCCGCGCTTCAGGCGCCGCAGGATGCCGCCGCCGATGAACACGCCCAGCGCCACGCCCAGCACAACGAACGTCGGCGCCAGCGCGATCGTGCGGAACATCCAGGACAACGGCGCGCCGACCAGCAGGCCGGCGGCGCCGGACAAGCCGCAGCAGATCCACAGCTCGTCGGCGGTGAGGCCGCGCACGACAACGGGGTGGCGGTTGAGCCGATGCGGAAGGAACGTCACGGTCCCGTCCGCACGGACGTGCTGCTGCTCGGACATACCGACCTCACTTACAGGATGCCGGTGGCTTCGGTGAGCAGCCAGATGCCGATCACGAGCAGCACGGCGCCGATGGCGACCGTGAGGCCGAACTGGCCCCACGTCTTGCGGCCGGTGTGGATCTCCGCGTAGGTGCCGTAGGCGTGGTAGCAGACGCCGATAAACATCGACGCCACCACCAGCAGGGCCACAAGCATGATGATGTCGTAGCCGTAGTTGCGGATCGTCTCCATGATGCCGTTGCCGGTGCCGCGCGTCGGGTTCTCCAACTGCGGCAGACCTTGCGCGAACGACAGCGCCGGCAGCGCGGTGGCGCCCAGGGCCACGGCGGCCCGCTGGGCGAGACGGGAAGTGAGGATGCGGTTTGGCATGGTCAGGCCTTTCAGGTCAGGAGAGGAGGAAGAAGGTCAGGACGAGGTACATCGCGACGAAGCGGATGCAGACACCGAGGAACTGGCGCTGGTTGAGGCGGCTCTCGGACCACCCCACGTAGGCCGTTCGGATGGCCCAGACGCCCCACACGAGCAGGACCGCGAACACGACGCCGACCAGGACGGTCGCCATCGCGGAAGGCGCGATGCCGCTGTTGGCTTGAAATGCCGAGACCTGTGCGCCGTTCATGGCTTGCCCTCCGCAGTCGTCGCCGGCAGCGGCTCGGACGCCCGCTCGGTGCGGTAGTCGCCGGCCAGTTCGGAGGGGTCGCGCGGCTGGGCGCGCGACGGTGTGAGATGGGCTCGGATGCCAGCGCGCACGCGCGCCAGGTCAGCCAACAGCCTCGGGTAGTCGAAGTGGTAGCGCTCGCCCGGCGTGATGGGGGTATGCGCGGCGCTGTCCGCGACGGTGCGCTCCAGCGCGTCGAGCTGGCGCAGCGCGGCGATCAGTTCCTGGCGCTGCGCCGGGGACTCGGCCAACGCCATCGGGGACTGCCCCAGCACGAGGGCCGTCACGAGAAAATTGGGCACGCCGCGATGCGCGGCGCGCAGCCAGATCGAAGCCACCATCGCGCCATTCCTGTGTGATCAGCAATGGGTTGATCGTGGAGATCAGGGCTGTTTTAGGCCGCAAACAATAGGAACCTGCGGATGACCGGATTGATGGCTTAGAGGTACTTTTTGAAGCTGCCCGCGGTCAGGCTCACCGCGAGTCCCAGCAAGGCCGCGCTGGGCAGCAGAATCACCAGCGGATGCACCGAAATCGGCAGCGCGAGGTAGGTGACCCACGGCAGCACGGCTAGCGGCATCAACGAGGCTTTCGCACGGTGGTAGATGAAGCCCGATTCGCGGCCCGCGCCGAACCGGCGCACGTCGCGCCGCACCAGCCCGTCGATCAAGCCGACGAAGGCCGCGGTAAGGATCAGCGGTAGCGTGAGCACCAGGACCAGCAGGCGCACCAGGAACGTGAGCGTCGTGAAGGCTGCGGCGATCAGGTAGCTCTCGGCCCAGACATAGACCTGGCTGATGTAGTAGCGGAAGTTGCGCACGCCGTCCTGGCTCTTGCCCTGGCTGGGCGCACGGGCGCGCTCTGCGGTCTGGCTCGTGCGCTCCAGCAAGCCTGAGCGCACGAACACCCATTCGTAGCCGGTATCCACCAGTTGGTGTGCTGTACGCCCTGGCTCCTGCACGACCACGCTGCGCGTGAAGTGGTTCGACAGGTGCCCCAGCTCGTACTGCAGCATCTGCTGGGAATGCCGCCAGCCTTGATCCTTCCAGAACAAGTGCATGCCGACGCACTCCACCACGATCGAGAACAGCAGCGAGCCGATCAGCACCCCGAGCAGCCGGAACGGCAAGGTGATGGTGCCGACGATCAGGCCCTGGCGCTGGTTCTGCTCCCGTTGCGCGGTTGAGGCGGCATCCTTCATGGCGATGCCTCGTTGCCTGCGCTGTCCTCGGCGCCGGTGACCACCGCGCCAGGCTCGGCCGGAGCGGCGTCATCCAGCAGATCGTCGGGCAAGGACGCATCCTGCAAGGCCGGGGAACTGGTGAACTCCCACCACTGCGTGGCCTCGCTGTAGCTCCGGCGCATGTACCCCGCGAGTTGCTGCAAGTCCGCCGGCATCACTTCGTCCGGGTCCGGCGCCGGCAGCGGCATGCGCACCTTCCAAAGCTGGCCGCCCTGCAGCAGCGCGAAGCATTGGCCTTTGGGCAGGCCGACGACATGCGACGGCTCGATCATCGGTACGCTGGTGCTGCTGATCCGGTCCTGCGTGTTCGACGTGAAATCCGTCGCCCCACGGATGTCCGAGCTGTCGGTGGCGCCCGAGACGATGGTGGTCGTATAGACCTCGACCTTCGGCAACTGCCGGGTCAGCAGTTCGGCCGTGGCGGTCTCCCTGACCCTGAGCATGAACAGGTTGTTGAAATTTCCGATCACCTGGCCGGCCTTGGCCCGGTTGCCGATGCGGGCCTCGATGTCCGAGAGGGTCTGCGTGTACGCGGTAACCTGTAGCCCGGCACCACCGCCCTTGTTGATCAGCGGCACGAATTCGTCACCCATGAGTTCATTGAATTCGTCCGCATGGACATTGATCGGCACGCGCGCGCCGGCCGATGCACCCGGCAGGCCGTCGTCGATCCCGTGCTTGTAGATGTGGCCGGCGACCGACACGAGATCGCTGAACATCGAGTTGCCGACTGCGGCGGCGACCTCGGCGTCGGAGAGCGCATCCAGGCCCACATAGACGATGGCGCGCTTTCGGATGACCTGCATCCAATCGAAGATCGGACGTGGGTCGGCCAGGTCGGAGTAGTTCGGTGCCAGAAGCTGGGCGATCTTGCCGCTCGTGAGCTTCTCCAGCAGCGGCAGCAGCGATGCGACGATCTTGTCGAAATAGGTCTTGTCGTAGCGGACGGCACTGCGCAAGCCGTCGAGCACCGGGTCGTAGTTGCGCGCCTGGGAGAGGTACTGCTCCAGCGCCACGACGCGCTTCTCGCGCCCGATCATGTTCCTGGGGATGTTCTTCTCGTTGAGCTTGGCCTCGATCTGGACGATCACCTCCCAGGCCTTGGGCTCCGTCTTGGCGAAATAGTGCTGGGCGTACTCGATGAACAGCGCGTCGATGTTGATGACGTGGCGCTGGATCAGCATGTAGTCCGGGCGCTGCCCCAGTTCCACCAAGGCGCGCGCGATGATGTTGACGAACCGCCACGCGAACTCCCTGAAAGCGGCACTGTTGCCTTCGCCGGAGAGCTGCCCCGCGATGCGCGTCGCCACTTCCGAGATCCGGCCGAAGCGGCCCACGGCGTTGTAGCGGGCGCTGATTTCCGGCCAGCCCAGGTGGAAGATGTAGAACTCGCCTTCGCGGCCCGCGCGCTGGGCCTCGACGTACATCCGCTTCAAGAGATCGGCATCCCCCTTGGGGTCGATGACGATCACGACCTCGTGCTCGCCCGCGGCGTTCTTGCGGCGGATGTCCTGGGTGACGAACAACTCGGCGAGCCGCGTCTTGCCCACGCGCGTGGTGCCCAGCACCAGCGAATGCCCGACGCGCTCGCCCAGCGGCAGGCTGACATCCACCTCGTCGGGTTCGATGCCATGCAGCCGCGGCAGGCCGCCGACCGGCGGCAGCGGGCGCACCGGATTCATGGGCACGTCCCAGCCCGTGAGCGCGGGCAGCCGGGACAGCGGGAACGGCGCGAACTCCAGCCGTTCCTCCAGGCGCCTCGCCAGCCGGTAGGCCGGCGTCGGCTCCACGTACCGGCGAAACTCCGGCCGGTACGTCTGCATCAGCCTATGGGTGTGCTTCTGCTCCCAGAGGAACCCGCGCCCCACGAACAGCCGCTGCTGGCTGACCGGCACGTCCTTGCTCGTCATCACGTACCGCGGCAGGCGGCGGATGTTGCGCCGGTAGCGCAGGATGACGCGGGCATCGCGATAGCGGATTGCGCCGTAGGCGCCGAACGCCAGCGCGCTGCCGACGCCCATCGCTGGGCTCAGCGCGAGCGACCATGGGGCCACCAGGCACAGAAACGCGGCGCCTGCACACGCCGCGACGGTGTATAGCTCCACCGCTGGACGTAGCAGAACCTCGACCGGCTGTTTCCCCGACATGGCTTCATTGCTCGATGCCGGTGGCCGTGATCAGCGCCGGGTAGTGCCGCAGGCCCAGGCGATCGGCCAGGTCGTCTCCGGCCACGGGCGCGAGGGGCACGCCCGGCGCCAGGGTACGCAGCCGTGCCAGGCCCTGCACGGTCTCGACGTTGACCACCAGGCCGACCGCGCCGCGTTCGCGCAAAGCCGCGCCGCGCCGCTGCAACCAGGCCCGGGAAGCCTCGTCGTCGCCGATGACCGCGAACGGCCGCAGGCCGGGCGCTTCGATCACGCGCCGCGCGACGGTGCCGGGCGTGAGCTTGGTGCTGCGCACCGGCAGCATCGCGGCTTCGTCCGCTGGCGTGGCGGGAACCCGGGGCGTCGGGATGGGTGGCCGGGCCGGCGCGTTGGCGCGCGGCTGGAGGTTCAGGGCCTCGTAGTACGGCAGCGCCGACGTGCCGCCATGGTCCTCGACCACGATCAGCGGCTCGCCGGCACGCGAGGCCAGCGGCAGGCCTGCCAGCAGCACGAGCAGGACCGTGAATGCGAGATGGGCCGGATGGGGTTTCGTCATGGGGAGGTCTCCTGGCGCGCGGCGAGGACCGCGGCGGTTGGGCGTGCGCCCTGCACGCGGGCAAGGTGGCGGGACACGCTGCGCCGATAGCGGGCGGCGGGCTCGCCACCCGCAGGACGGTGGTAGCGGCCGATCGCCAGCAGCCAGTCCTCGCCGGAGGTGTGCTGCTCCTTCAGGATCTCGGCGGCGATGGCGAGGTTGCGGTACGGGTCCAGCAGGTCGCACGCGCTGGTGAAGCGGTGCTTGTGGTAGCCGAGGTTGATCTGGCCCAGGCCCGCGTCGATGCGCGTGTGCGGCGTGGCGCGCATCGCCTGCTGCAGGCCGGCGCAGGCATCGGCCCGCGTGGCGAAGCGGCGGGACTGGCCGGCGACGTTGAGGGACCACGGCCATGGGACGATGCGCCCGTTGCGCCGGAGGCCGCTCTCCTGCAAGGCCACGGCGTAGAGCACCGTCGAGGGGATGCCTGCGCGCTGGGCGGCAAGCTGGTAGGCCGGTGGCGGAACCTCCTGGGCATGGCCCGTGCAGGTGTACAGGCCAGCGGCGAGCACCAGTGCGCGCAAGAACTGCGATACGCGGGCGGCTACGGCTGGCGCTGCCATTGGCCGTTCACCTCGCGCACGGCGGCGGGCAAGTCACCGGACAGGCCGAGCGCCAACCAACGGCCACTGTCGTGGTTGAGCGTGATGCTGCCGGCCCGCACGCGCGCCGGGTCGATCTGCGCGCGCTTGGCCCAGTCCCGAATGCGCGCGTCGTCCTGGCGGCTGCCCACCATGTACAGGTCGAACTCCGCGCCCGAGGATTGCAGGCGCTGCACGAGCTGCCCGCAGGCGGCGCAGCCGTCCTTGACGAACACCGCCATGCGGCCGCTGCCGCGCGTGGCGACAGCGCCCGGCTTGTCATCAGGCAGGTTCACGCGCTGCATGCCCGGATTCAGACGCTGCCAGGCTTCGTCGTAGGCGCGCTGGTAGGCGAGCAGCTTCTCGACGCGGCGCGCTTCGACCTGCACCTGCAGTTCTGCGTAGCGCCGCCGCTCTTCGTCGGTGCGTGCCTCGATGCCCAGGGCGGAAAGCGGGTCCAGGTTGGGCGAGTAGATACCCAGCGGCCCGTCCATCAGCTCGCGGTAGCGTTCCCATTCCTGCCGTTGCAGACCCCATTCGCTGGCCGTCCGGTCGTCCAGCACGCGGGCGGCCAGCGGGCGCTCCTGGCTCTGTGCATTGCGCGCGGGTGCCGTGGCGGGTTGCTGCGCCCAGGCGGGCCACTGCACCGACGCCAGCACGAGTACGGAAAGGAGGATCGACGGCTTCATGGGGTGTGCTCCGGTCAGGGGATCGCCACGCGGCGCGTCTGGTCGCCGGCCTGGAACACCGCGGTGTTGCCCTCGACCGCCTGCAAACGCCATGGGCCGACCGCATCACCGGGCAGCAGCACCTGAAGCTGGTCGGGTGTGAGGTCCCCGGCTGTCGGCGCGACCGACACGCTGCGCTGGCCGGCGCGCAGTTCGGCGCCGACGACGCGGAACGGCAGTGGCGGCGGTTCGGCCTTGGAGGCGGCGGGCTTGCTTGGTGCGCGTGCTTGGACGGGCGCTGCGGCACGCGCGGCGGTCTGGCGTGTCTTGATCTGCTCGATCTCCGCGCGCAGTGCCTGAAGATCGTCGGCGGCGGCATAGCCGTTCAGCGACTTCTCCACCTGGGCGGCGCGCGCTTCCAGGATTTGGCGGGTATCTTTGAGGTCAGCGGCCGTTGCGACGGCAGGACGCTGCTGGATAGCCTCGATCGTCTCGGCCAGGCCAGTCGCCTGCGCTTCCAGGCGTTGCAGGCGTGAATCCAGCCGGTCCTGGTCGGTTTGGTCGCGCATCGCCAGGTAGCCGAGCGCCACGATGACGCTGAGGCCGATCAGCCAGAGCCAGAGCAGGCTTTGCACCACCACGGCGGCGGTCGGGCGCCGCGAAGGTTGCGGAGCATTCATGGCTGGCCTCCTGGAATGGAAGGCATCAGCGGGAAGGTCTGCACTGCATCGGCGGCGCTCGGCTCGGGCGTGGGTTCGACGGCCACGCGGTCGCCGGGCCGGTCGAAGCAAATCTGTCGGGCGCGGTCATCCGCGTGCAGTTCCCAGGCCGGCCCAGCCAGGGTGAGCAGTGCATCGCGCAAGGTCATGGGACCGAGATGCAGGTGCGCCGCCGGCAGCGGCAGCGCGTACAGTTCGATCACGGCATGCGCGGTCTGGCACAGGCCGTAGCCGCTGCGTTTGAGTACGTGCCGCAGCCCATCCCCGACCGTGGCGCGTGCATCCTCGGGCATGGACACGTCGATGGTCTGCAACAGCAGGTCGCGCTGCGCTGCCATGGGTGCCAGTTCGACCAGTGTGTAGCGGGCGTAGCGCACGACCGGGATGTACTCGGGCGCTTCGGGTTCGGGCGCGGCCGAGACTTCCTCGATGGTGTCGAGCGCGACCGGCGCAGTCGTCGTCGCGCAGCCACCGGCCAGCACCGACCACAGCAGGCCGAGAAATCCCGCCAGCAGGCGGCGTTCGGGATGGTGAAACCAGGGTGGAGAGGGGCACATAGCTCGGCGTCCTGAAACATCGAGCCCTCACCATCGCCGCTCTGGCCACGAACGGCAGCAAACAATGCGAACCACGCAGCGCCCGATTTACCGGGAGCGGAAAAAAAACGGCCCCGAAGGGCCGTAAGTGGAACGTGTCATGCGGCGACAAGCTGCCGGGCCAGTGCGACCTCGACGGAATCGCCGTCCTGGTTCAGGACATCGAGCCCCGATTCGGGCACGTCGCCCGAGGTGGACTGCGAAACCATGATCTTCTTGGCCATCAGCTCCAGGCAGGTCATCTGCGAAGTGGCAGCGTAGCCGAGGTAGATCACGCGCACGTGCTGTTTCTGCCCGATGCGCCAGGAGCGGCGTGCCGCCTGTTGAAGGCTATAGACGTTGTAGCCAGACTGCATGAACACAATCGTCGGGAAGTCCAACAGGTCCAATCCCGTCTTGACCAATTCGGGATTGGTGATGAGCACGTCGATGCCACGGTCCAGTTGCTCGGCGATCCAGTCCTCGCGACGACTGGCATCCACGCTTGCGCGCAGCACTGCCACCCGAAAACCTTCCTGCTCCAGCAGCACCTTCAGGCGCGACGTGGTGTCGCGCGTGCCGGTATAGACCGTGTAGGCGAGGACCTTGCGCCCCTGCGCCTTCTCCTCTTTGCAGATGTCGATCAGCTCACGCTCCTTGGGGCTGATCTCGAACTCGTTGAACTGAGCCGGGACGAACGCCAGGGTGTTGCGCGTGCGCGGATGCACCACGGTCTCCGACCGGAAGCAGCAATCCGGCCAGGCCAGCAGCACGTTGAGGACCACACCCAGCAAGGTCGTATCGCGTCGCGCCAGAGCCTGTTTCAGCTCCGCGGTCAGCCGACCCGCCAGATCGCGGTAGGCCGCGGCTTGCGCCGTGTCCATCGCGACTTCGCGGAACTCCTCGTCATACGGCGGCAGGACGTTGCCGCCGATGTCCTTGAGCTTGAGGAAGATCGTGAACGGCAGGATGCAACGAAGTACGCCCTTGGGGCCGAAGCCCGGGGCCTTGACCGTGCGCACCGATACCTTGGTGCCCTTGGCCGTCTTGTGCGCCGTGCCGGTGCTCTCGGAATAGATGTCCTTCAAGACCCCGTGATCGCGCATGAACGCCATCGCGGCCGAGGTCATGCTGCCGCTCGTGGTCGGGCGGTAGCCGTCTTCGATCATCCGCCCCGGAAGGGCTCGGAACAGCAGGTGAAAGAGATCATCACCATAGCCGCCCATCAGCGTGCCGGTCAGCAGCAAGGTCTTGCGAGCCTTCGCCGCCAGCACGCCCATGGCCTGGCCTTGGGCACTGCCACCGTTCTTGTACTCATGGGCCTCGTCGGCGACGAGCAGGTCGAACGTGCCTTGCGGAAGGTATCTCTTGATAAACTCGGACGGTTGGTAGCCGCCCTCACCGAAGCCAAACTCCATGCTGGCCATCGCACGTTCCATGCGCGTGGCCTGACGGTCGGAAAACACCAGCTCGCCGTTGCCGTCCATGAGGTTGATGAACTCATGCACGTTGTCCCCCAACATCGAGGCAAGGAAACCATCACCGAAGCGCTTCATGAGCTTCTGCGCGGTGATTTCCCCGATGGTCGGGATGCGCTTCAAGGCTTTGAGGACGGCCGAGGATTGGTCGCTGCCGGACAGGCTTCTCGGGCGGATCAGCGTCCACAGGGGCGCAGCGCAATGGCCACACTTCCTGCGGTACTCCTCGGCTTCGAGCGCGACCGGGTTGACCGGCTCGCCGTCGAGGTCGGTGATGACCGTGCCGCAGTCCGGGCACGCTGCCACGTCGCCGTGGCGGGTGCGCCGCGTGGTGAAGACGGGCTTCCAGTGGAAGCCCATCCGCATCCTCACGCGGCCCAGGACGAAGAACTCCTGACCCGTGGGCTGCACACCCAACTGCTCACGCAGCTTGATGAGCTTGACGAGCGTATCCGGCCCGTTGAGCACCCACACTTTGGCGCCCGCTACCGTCTCCTGGATCTCGCGCCGCCACTTGTAAACAAGGTGCGGTGGCGAAAGCACCAGGGTGCGGCGGTAGCCTTCGGCGTTGAGGACGGCGGCCGTGGCGATGCCGACGGTCGTCTTGCCGCAGCCCATCTCGCCGTTGACGATCGCGGCGCGTTCGCCACGGTCGATCAGCAGTTCGGCAGCAGCGTGGACGACTTCGGCCTGGGCCGGGAACAGCTTGCGCTTGAGGCTGGCGACGATGACTTGCCGGTGCGCCTGCGGTTGGCCGGTATAGACCGGCGGATTGGCGCTGTTGAGGGCGTCGAGCAGTTCGTCGCCGAACTCGCCGACGAAATCCTGAAGGCTCAGGGTCAGAGGGTTGGATTCCGCGTCGAGCAGTTCGCCCTGCACGGGCGTGGCTTCAGCGGTAGTGGTTTCGAGATCGAGGGACATGGTGATGCTCCAAAGAAAATGGGGCATGCACCACCCCCAACGGGGCAATGGCATGCCCCGGAGTGGGAAGAGAATCGGCGCGTGGCCGAAGGTTGAAGGTGCGGGCCTGGGTGGCCTGCGGGTGAACCGTGCTCAGTCCTCGGACGGCAACACGATGACGGTGGCGCTGCGCTGCGCGTCGGTAACGATGCGAATGGCCAGCCCTGGGTGGATCACGTAGTGCGACTCCAGCGAAGCACCTGATTGAAGCGCGGTGCTGTTGGCCTGCCATTGCTGGACGTTGACGTCTCCCCAGTCGCCACGGGTGTGGCGCCTGAAGTACGGGATCGGGTCGAGCCGACCTGCGCGGACCAGGTGGTCAACGGCTCTGCTGAAGATAAGCGCCCCGATGGGGAACGCCAGCCTCTGGCAGTAGGTTTCGATGCGATGTGATGCCATGGGCTCCTCCTTGAAAGGTTATTGAGCCACGACACCCCTGGCGGAGTGAAGTGGCTCCGTCAGGTGGATGGGATGACGAGGCGGTGCCTTCAGATCAGGTCGCGCTCTTCGGGAAGCTGGACCACCGTGGTCTGGTGGTCTTCGCTGGTCTTCACGATCAACACCAGTTCCGGCGTGATCCGGTACTGGGAGATCATCAGGTTGTCCTGATCGAGTGCGACATCGTTGGCCTGGCGGGTGGCCTCGTCGATCTCGCCCCAGTCGCCGCGCACGTGGCGCTGCACATAGGACAAGGGGTCGATGAGACCTCGGCGGGCCAGCCAATGCACCTTCTCGCTCAACTGCAACGAGGCCGGTGCGAACAAGGGTTGCTTGTGCGGCGCGGGCCGCTTGAACGGATTGGGGAACATGGTGTTTCTCCTTCGATGAAGTGCAGCGGGACGTCGGGCGTCCGGTGGATCAGCGGATGGTCAGCACCTCGCCCCGTGTCGGGGAGCCAGGCGTCATGTCCCATGCGCGGATGACGGGCACGAACTTGTCGGTGAGGATGCGGGTCTCGGCGATGGAGCCGTCTTCCCGTTCGGTGAATTCCCGCTGGAGCGTCTTGTCCTTGTGGGTGTCACCTTTGACGACGAGCACGCGCCCGGTCTTGGAGCGCACAACCCCCGAGATCGCGCCCGCGGCCAGAGCCAGGGCGAGATGCCAGTGGGACAAGGCCCGCGCCGGTGGACGCAGCGACTGCTGCGCGGCCCCCAGGTGCGTGTCCAGCGACGGCCAGAGGCCTTGCAGCCTGCCGACTTCATCGGCGAACTGCTCGGGCTCCATCGTCACGCGGAAGAAATACTCCGGCTCGGCCGGACTGGCGGGGACGATGTACGGCAGGAACGGCCAATCGCTCGGCAGTTCCTCGGGTTCGACTTCGCCAAGCCCAATCTGCAGCAGCAGATTGCGCACGGCCTTGCCCGAATCCGACGCCAGCTCGCGCTGGCGCACCCGGCGTCCGAAGATCACCACCTGCTTGAACTGCGTCTCCACCGCTCGGTAGATGCGCAGGTCCGTGTAGTGGCGTGTCAGCCAGCCGACCAGTTCCGCGTCGAGCACGTAGCCGGGGACGATGAAGACCAGAACGCCGCCGTATTGCAGCAACGACAGACTGCGCTGATAGAACAGCTTTTCGAGGCGGGCACGTCCCTGACCTTGGTAGCCGATGTTGCCGTTGACGTCCTTGGACAGGTCGCCATACGGCGGGTTGAGCCAGAGCAGCCCGAACGACTGCTTGGAGACCATCGTGTCCATCAGGTCCGCGTGCAGGCAGTGATCGACCAGGCCGCGGGCATGGCGTGCCCGCTCCGCGTCGAACTCGACGGCGAACGCCTTGGCCTGCTCGCGCCCGAGGGCATGGGCGGCTTCGGCGATCGCCACGCCTTCGCCGGCGCAGGGATCGAGGATGCACATCGGCCCGTCGCTGGGCATCAGTGCGTTGAGGGCTCTTTCGAGCGTGGGTTCGTCGGTCGGGTAGTAACCGTTCTTGGCGAAATTGCGGGCGAGCCGCGGGAACATGAGGGCCATGGAAGTCTCCTGGTTGGCGGGAAGGAATGGCGGAAGCACGCCAAGGCGTGCCTCCGAGGGTGGGTCAAGCCGCTACCGCTTCCGGCGTCCAGATCTTGGCCGGATAGGGATAGGCGGTGAGCACGTCACTGCGGATCAGGGAACCCAGCGCCAGGGTCAGCGCCGGCACGTCGATGGCGAGCCGATGGCCTTCCAGTGGCCCGAGGGCGAACGGAAGGCGGGCCAGCATCTCGCGGGTTTGCAGCAGTTCCAGCACGGTCTCGCGCCAGTGGTCGAGCAGCGGCAACGGGCAGGTGTCCCGCACCAGCATCCACAGGCGGTCAAGCCGGTGGGCGCTATCGCGTGGCAGCAATGCCAGCGCGCTGGCGTTGGCCTTGTCGGGCTTGACGCAGCGCCGGTCGAACAGCCACACGTTGGAGAGCGATCCGAACAGCGTTCGCCGGTAGGCGCGCGTGATGCGCTTTTCCAGTCGATCGACGTTGCCGATGAACACCGGGACGCTGCCGCCCTGGTTGGTGATGACGTGGAACTGGTCCAGTCCTTGCTCGTCGCGCCCGAGGGTCAGGCGAGCGAGGAACTGCTGGACGGCGGTGTCGCGTGCCCAGATGGACAGGAAGATCAGGTTGCCCTGGTCATCGCCGACGCAGGCGTCGGCCATCACGTCCGGGCATTCGTCGATGCGGTACAGCGTGGAAGAAGTGTTTGCGGGCATGGTGGTGTCCTCGGATGAACGGGAACAGCACCGCCCCCCTGGGGCAAGTACTGCCCCAGGGGGTGGGAGAAAGTCGCTCAGTCCGGCTCGAACTGCCGGGTGTGCGGATTGAAGTGAAGCGCCTCGTCCACCGCGGTGATCGGCGTGAAGCCGTCCAGGTAGATGTTGTTGAGGTACTGGTCGCGGTAGGTCAGTGCCTGCCGTGCCTGCTCCTCGGTGAGGCCGTTGTCGATGAAGTACCCCAGCATTTCCTCGTCGGAGGAAACTTCGTCGTTGGACAAACTGCCTTCAACGAGTTTCAACAGCGAGGCGGGGAGCGCAGCCAGGATCGGGTCCATGTCGGTTCCTCCTGGCTCAGGCCAACAGCGCCGCGGCGGGTGCCGTGGATGCCGTGGGGGTGCGCCGCCGCGCGTGGTAGGCGCGAACGCCTGCACGCCAGTCGGCGGACTGCTCCGGCGCCATGTCGAGGTAGCTCAACGGGCACGAGTAGTAGTACGGGTGCATGGACTCGTCCAGCGGCTTGTAGCCCCACTGGTTGCCGCTGCGTTCCAGCAGATCGCAACGGATGTAGCGCAGGGACTGGCCCGGTGCGAGATCACGATGCACGCCTTCGGCCCTGGCCGTCACTTCCGCGACGGACCAGAGGACGTTGCCGCGCAGCGCGTGGGCGATGACCTTGACGCTGGCGCGCTCGGTCACTTGCGGTGCGATCAGTTCCGCGATCAATTCAGACCGCGATTGGGGGGAGAAATACCAGCCCATGAGAGGCCTCCTGAAGAATGGAGCCGGAAGCCTCCCCGTGGGGGAGAACCCCCAGCGGGTGATGGAATGCCGCGTGTGCGACGAAGGAACCTATGCTTTGCCCTCAGTCCCAGTCGTCATCGTCGCGATCACAACCGGCCGGGCAGTAGCCGAACTCGATCCCATGCGAGCAGTAGCCATGCTCCGCATTCCAGTCCTGGGTTTCCTGCCGTTCGGCCGGTGTTGCGTAGTCCCATTCCTGTGCGATCTTCAGCGCCTGTGCGCGCTGTTCTTCCGGCAATCGACCGAGTTGCGCGTCGATCGCCGAACTGAAGCGTTCGACGTAGTAGTCGTGAGACAGTCCGCAACCCTTGGTGGCTTGTGCGGCTGCCGTCTCGCAGAGAGCCCGCCACGCGGGTTCATCCAGCGCGGAGCGGGGGATATCGCAAGCGATGGTGGACATGATGAAGACCTCCAGAAGATGGCCAGGGCCTCCCCCGCATGGGGAAGGAACCCCGGCGGGTGGATGAAGAACACCGCGCATGCGGCGTCTACGATCACGCAGGTTGCAGTTCGGCCTGGCGGCTCCACTCCTGCGTCTTGAAGTCCAGCGCGTAGCCCAGCTCGCCCAGGCGGGCGATCTGTGCACGCAAAGCGCGGCGGTCGATGGTCGAATCCAGTTTCACGGACTCGCCCAGCGGCCACAGCAGGCCGAAGAGCGCGGGGTCACCGTCTTGGGTGCTGCCGGGGGCAGCAGCCTCAGCAGGTGGCGGCGCATCCACGCCAAAGGGCGTGGTATCGACCATCGGGTCCGCGGACGCCTGCACGGGTGCGGGCTTGGCGGGCCTGGACGCTTTGGTCGGCTTGGCCGGCGTTGTCGCAGGCTGCGCCCCTTGCTCTTCATCGAGCGGATCGACGTCCTGGGTGGCGAAGCTGCGGGCTTCGTCGCGGCTGAGTTTGTCGATGCCGTTGAGCGTCATGCCGTCGAGGCTGGCACGGATCTCGAACCGCATGCCGCCGCCGACCGGATAGGACTTCGGGAAGATGTACCTGATGATGAATTCCCCGTCGTACTTGCCTTCGGGGTACTGCTCCAGCTCCGGGTCTTTGACCTCGAAAGTACCGAGGTGCGTGGCGAGGCGGCCAACCGTGAACGGGCCGTTCTTGCCGCGGATGGTACGCAGCGTGAGCTGGCCGGGGACGACGATGGGCGCAACCGATTTCTCGGAAGCCGATGGGGTTGCCATGATGGTTCTCCTGATGATGAATGACGGGCCGCCGACGGCACCCGGTGGATGAGAGGAAATGGCCTCGCCCGAGGTGGGCGAGGTCCGCGTGGCATCACGCCTTGAGCTGGCGCATGCCTTCGGCCAGCAGCCACAACGCCCGGTTCAGGCGCAGGTTCTGGTCGATGCCTTGCACCGGACGGGTGCGCTGATTGCGGCCGTTGGCCGTGCGTCCGTTCAGGCCCCCTTTGACGAGGTTCTCCTGGACGCGGTTGAAGACGGCCCACAAGTCGTTCTTGCGGTCGTCCCATCGCCGGGGTGCCAGCAGTTGGCTCTCCGTGACAGGCGTGGACTTGGCTGGATCGTCGTACTTGAGTGCGAGCGCGGAGTTTGCAAAGACCTCCGCTTCGCCCTCATCGAGGGTGATGGTGCGCATCGCATCGCGCGCGTTCTGCACGCGCTCGAAGCCTTCGAGGACTCCGTAGGCACCTTCGATCACCTGGCTGGCCACGTCGCCCTTGTGGGGAACGCGGATGTCGGCGGTGGTGTCACCGCAAACCAGGCCGTTGTGGCAGACGAACCGGAACATGCCGGCGAGCATCTGATAGCTGCTCGTGCCGTCGTGGCTGTTGAGCAGGATGATCTCGTTCGCCTCGTCGCCGTTGATCTGGCTCGCATGGCGAAGTCGGATGAGGTGCTTCGTATACTCGCGCCGGTCTTCGTTGCGCACGCGTGTCTGGCACACCATGAAGGGCTCGAAGCCCTCCTGGCGCAGCTTGGTCAGCACGGTCGAGGTCGGTATGTAGGCATACCGATCGGACCGGCTCCCATGCGGAGCGTCGGCGAAGATCGACGGAACGACGGCACGAATGCGGTCGTCCGAGAGTGGACGATCGGAGCGCAGGATCGGGGATTGCGGAGCAAAACGGGATGCCAGAGACATGGCTGATCTCCTTTGAGAAATGCGGTAACCGCGCGGCGGTGAGACCACGCGGAACTCGGGGGATGAAATGCGCAAGCGCGCGTCATGGGGACGCGGCGGATGCGGGAAGAGAAGCGACAAGGCCCCGTGAGGGGCCATGCCGTATCAGAACGAAGCAGCCAATGCCGGCTCCTGCTCCTCGACTTGCGCCTCGGGCTCGCGCTCGGCGGGCTCGGTGGCCGTGTCGATGGCGTCGTCGGCTTCGGACGCGGATGCGTCTTCGGCCGGCGGCGCCTCGGGTTGCGCCTGGCTCGTCGGATAGACCTGGGTGCCGTCGATCTTGATCAGACCGATGTGGACCAGCGTCGATTCCAGGCTTGCGGCCGGTTCCCCGGCGTGCTCGCCCTTGGTGCGGATGTACGGATCGATCTTCATGTCGTTCAGACGGAAGGCGATCAGCACCTTGCGGTCACCCTCGATGGCCTGAACGCACCGGCGAACCAGATGCTCGGCTTCCGGGGTGGCGACGATGGTGTCGAAGTACCGATACTCCGGTTCATCGACAGGCCCGGCCAGTGCTGCGACGGTGCAAGAGAGGAACGAGTCGCCAGCCTTTGGGGTGACGTCCTTCACACGATTGAGATAGCCGATGCCGCGGGTGATCAGCTCGTGCTGCTCGATCGAAGCCAGTTCGGCCCGGTCGATCAGTTCGGCCTTGAGCAGTCGCGCCTTGAGGGACGCGGCGGCCTGACCCTTCTGCTCACCCTTGTCGCGGATGTACGCATCGCCCCACAGGTCACCGAGGCGAAATCGCACCAGCGGGCGCTGCTTGGGATCGTCAACGCCGATGTAGCGCTGAACGAGCTTCTTGGCCTCGGCACCCGAGACCTTGACGTCGAAGTAGCGGTAGCTGGGGTCCCGGGCGGGGCCGACCAGCGCGGCGATGGTGCAAGCAAGGAAAGGCTGCGCACGGCGGCCGCCCCGGACGGGCACTTCACGGACACGCTGGACGTAGCCGATGC
This sequence comes from Stenotrophomonas sp. STEN018, assembly GCF_056760235.1. Classification (NCBI taxonomy): domain Bacteria; kingdom Pseudomonadati; phylum Pseudomonadota; class Gammaproteobacteria; order Lysobacterales; family Lysobacteraceae; genus Stenotrophomonas; species Stenotrophomonas sp. STEN018. Next base: position 57,506 of record NZ_JBRREK010000003.1, on the reverse strand, counting down.
CCGAGGTGTGGAGGTCGAAATACGATTTCTCGTTGGACGTGGTGTTCATGGTGAATCTCCATTGGGATGAAGCGGAGACACACCGGCCCACGCATGCGGGGAAGGTGCGTAACCCCGCGGTGGGTTGATAAGGCGAAAGCATCCGCCACCAGAGGCTGGTGGCCGCTCGCGGATGGATGCGGTGCGAGCTGGCTCGGTCACGCAGTGGGAACTGCGCCGCAACCTCGAAGACCGATGGTTGCCTGGCATGTCGCTGACAACGTCAGCAGGCATGGGGTCAGCATGGCCGGGCCTCGCGCGCGCGGCAGCAATCAATCGGCATCCGGGTGCTTCCCTTTGTCCGCGCCGCCCGGCGCCTGCCACAGGCATTTGGGGCGGCGCAGGTGCTCGGGGTATCGGCGAGGGGGAGGCTGGGACGGCTCCAGGCGCCGCCGCCGCGCGCGCCAATCAGCCGCCAGCCGGCGGCGCGCGGGCTGGCGCCGCCTTCGTCGGGTAAGGTGTAGGTGATCAGGCGGATGTAGCCCAGCGACTTTGCCGCCTGCCAGGCCGCGCCGTATAGCTTGCTGCAGGCGTTGGGTGTGCTGTCGGTGCACAGCCGTGTGACTTCCCGCGTCCAGCCATCGTCCAGGTGCCGCGCGACCGGCCGGCCGACGATGGCCACGCCGCGGATCAGGTCGCTGTCGACCAGCGTGACGGCCAGGGCGAACTTCGCAGCCTGGACCGGACGGTGATGGTGTGCCAGCACGAAGACGTTGGCCGTGCGCAGCGACACCGGCAGCAGGTGCAGCCTCGGCGAGGTCGATGATGTGTTCATGCGGTCGTCTCCGGTGGCATGCCGGCGCTGTGGCCCGCGGGGCGTGCCTTGGCGGCTGGAGACGAACGCGCATGCGCGGCGATGGCCGCGGTGCGAACAAAAGAAAGCCCCCGGTGCGGGGGCTGCGAGGGCTGCGCGGCGGTTGCCGCTTCAGGCGGGAGGCACCACGGCCAAGGACAGGTGCGTGGCGGTGGCGGACAGCACGAGATCGTCCGCCGAGTGCAGGAGGCGCGTGAACAGGCCGTCCTTCGGGTCGAAATACTCCGCAAAATCGTCGCCACCCAGCTCGCGGCCGGCGAGGTGCCACCAGTCATCGAACGGGTCGGTGTCCGGGTTGCAGCCGACGGCGTAGGCGAGCAGTTGCTGGCGTCCATCCGGGCGACGCTCCCCACGCTCGGCGAGGAAGTACACGCCCTGGTCCTTGACCAGGACGATGCGGCACTGATTGGCGATGGCTTCGGTCAGCACGGGGCGCAGGTCGGCGCCTTTGAATCGCAGTGACATGGATGAAATCTCCTGTGTTAAAAAAAGAGAAAGGCCCTCCACCCGATGGGATGAAGGGCCTGTAGGTCACGCGGCCGGAATGGCTGGAACGCCGTGGCGGGTGCCTCGGGTCAGCCGAGGGGCGTCATGCCGGGACGGCTTGGCGCTTACGGGCCGCCTTCGCGTCGAGGATGCTCACGTCGATCTGGCGCCAGCGCCCGTCGTCGATGAGCCGCTCCAGCACTTCGCCGAGCATGTCGAAATACACCTCGTCGTGCCGATCGACCAGTTCGACCGATTCACCGTTCTGACGGTGCAGTTCCACCACGTAGGTGTCTCCGCCGCGGTCGTAGAGGATCGTCACCCGGCCCTCGAACTTCGCGGTCGAGACCGTGAAGCTGATCGCCGGCGGGGTCTCGATGATCTTGGAGGGCGTGGGATCGACCCAGGTGAAGTCGCGGGCACCGGCATCCACCAGCATGTGGGTGATGCGCCGGAAGCGATCGGGGGCCGGCATCTCTTCCAACTGCTCGATGAGCTGGCCCAACTCCATGCACTGCGGCGTGGGAATGGGCAGCTTGGCCGGCGCCGAGCCGAGGATGTGCCTCGTGATGGTGTACGGCGTGCCGTCCGAAGTCTTCTCGGTGATGACCTCCGGCGTGTCCGCGCGCAGTCCGTCGAAGCGACGACGGGCATAGGGTTGGACATGCACCTTGGCGCCTTCGGCAGGAACCGTGGTCACCAGGCTGGGATCGAGCACCGCGAACTCGGAAGGCTTGAGCTTGACGACGATGGCATCGTCGGTCGCAGCGACCACCTTGCCGTCGAAGGGTTGGGGGTCGATGGCAAAGCCCAGCGTTGAGGACAGCGGCTGATCATCGAACACGCGGTACTTGAACGATCGCACGTTACGGGGCACATGGCCTGCGACCAGCGAAGGCATCATGGATTTGATGAGGGAACGGTCCATGGGGAAACTCCTTGAGAAATAACAAGGGATTCCCCGCCCGCAAGGGAGAGGTCCCTTGTGGGTGGCGTGGATGGACGCGGTAGGTCCGTAGGAAGAAACGACCAGCACGGTTTCCCGTGCTTGCAGCCTCGAAGGTCTCGACTGCCTGGGCATGTGTCGGCAGCGCCGACGGACATGGGGTAAGCATGGCCCCGGGGTGGTCGGCCTGCCCGCAGGAAACGGCACCGCAACATGCCCGCATTCCTGTGCTGCGTACAAGAAAAAGCCCCTCGAAAGGGGCCGGAGGGGTCAGGCTTGGTACACGAAGTAGTGCTCGCGCTGACGCGGAAAGAACACGTGCTTCCACGTGTCCCCGCTTGTGTTGCCACCGTCGAAGATGACCATTTCGTAGTCGTCCACGTCGGTGTCCATCAGGTCGGCGCTGGCGATATGGCGCATGTGCAGCATGCCGCTCATGCGCTCGACTACCAGGATCTGGCCGATGGCATCGTCCTGGCTCATGGCATTGAAGCAGGCTCCAAGCTGGTGCTCGAAGTCCGATACGGGCGAGATGAGATCGGGGAACATGGGATCGCTCCTATGAAAGTGAACCGGCCCGGCTCCCTGGCGGGAGACGGGCCGGCATGCGGTGAGGAAAAGGTAGGCTGGGGATGTGTCTGGCAGTTATTCGCCGGCCAACGGCAGGCCCGGCAACACGGGTGCGTCGGCATCGAGAATGAGGATGCGCACATCGGCCTGGCCGGCCAGTGCAAGGATCTGTGCCAGGTCGTCCGGCATGCCCTTGCTGCAGTGCTCCTGCCGAAGCTGCTCGGCGGAGATCTCCTCGACGTCCTGCAGGTGCTGGCCCGTCCAGGGCGTGGAAATCAGCTTGACGCCGATCGCCGGGCTGTAGGGAACCCGGAACGCAATGAACAAAAAGGCTTCCGGCGTCGCGAGGTCAGCCAGGTTGGCCAGGTACTGGCCGGTTTCGTGGCTGATGTGCGCGCTGCTGATTTCCCAGCACCGGCTGTAGTAGCCGGTCTCGAAGCTCAACCGCTGCACGACTTCCCGTGCGGCCTCGGCCGAATAAGTGTCGCCAATGTGGACGGGGCGGCCGTCGAAGTCGTCGCCGTGGATCGCGTACACCACGGCACCCACCACGCCGTAGGCGCCTTCACCGGCATCGCGTTCGGCCAGCACCTCGGCACTCACGGAGTCTGGGCCATTGCTGACTACGGCGAAATCGCTGGTGACGATGCAGGATGCTGAAACCAGCTCCTCATCGGAGAGGTGTTCTTGGCTCTGGTGGATGTTTCGCCAGACATGCGGGCTTCCGTCCTCGTGGCTGATGGACAGCGTGCGGACGATTTTCAGATTCCAGTAGCCGCGTAGAAAGGGATTGGGATTCTGGGACATGGGATTTCTCCAACAGAATAATGATGGAGCCAATCCCCGCCACCGGGAATTGACCCCGGTGGGTGGAAAGAAAGGAAACAGCGTCAGGTGACGCTGATCGTTGGCGTTTGGGCCAATCGCTCGGCGACGCGTCGGCGCAAATTCATGCGGAATGGCTCGTCGCTGACGCCCGCCAGCAGATTGATGGTCTCCAGCGCAATCAGGGCCGAGGCCTCTTCGATGTCGGCGGCCACAATGGCCTTGCGCAGTTGGTCGCCGAGCTGGAGGGCCTGCGAGGAGGAACTGATGACGCGGACCTCGCGGCTCAGGTAGCAGCCGTTGCCGCCGAACTCGAACAGCCGCGGCTTGCTGCAATACCAGCATCCCTCGAACTGGATGGCGGTCAGGTGGTGGCCGTCATCGAATCGGGTGGCGATCAGAAACAATGCGTCGAGATCGGCGGTGTCCTCGAACGAATGACGCTCGATCAAGTTCCCCAGCTCTTCGTCCTCATCGGCACCGAAGTGCACGGCGAGCAGTTCGAGCAGCGGCGGGATCGAAAGCCCTTCGTCGTCCGGCATCGGAATGCCGAGTTGCGTGGCCAGGTCTTCCAGGCCATCGAGCACGTCCGGCCATTGCGGATTGGTGGTCTCGGCGATCTGGGCGATGTAGGCCTGCCCGTTGCCGGGATGGCTCTCGTCCAGCGCGAAGGCGCCGAACAGCGCCTGGATGACGGGCGTCACACGGTCGAGCACGAGAACGCCGGTGGCTTCGTAGTAATTGTTGGCCATGAAGGCTCCTTTCGATGAATGAACGGAGCCAGCCCTTGCGGACGATGGCATCCGCAGGGGAACCGCCTGATGCCGGATGGCACTGGGCGGGGAGAAACGCGAGGGACATGGCCTCGGGCGAGGCGCATGTCCCTCATGGGGTCGCGTGAACGCAGTGATGAAGGTGTGCCGGGGACCGGCTCACCAACCGCTGTAGTTCAGCAGCAGGTCGGCGATCACCTGGCGACGAGGCAGATCGAGGCCGTCGAAGTCCGACAACCCGTTGAAGTGGCAGCGCTTGAGCATGGCACCGCCCTCGCGCGCGTTGTAGAAGCTGACCATCGCGGACAGGAACATGCGTTCCCCGCTGCTCAGGACGCCGAGGGCGTCGTTGAGGCGCAGCATGTCGGGGCGCAGATCCCACTTGCTCTTGGCCTGGTTCAGACCTTCACGGGTGCCATCGCCAAACCATTGCGGGCCGGCGATCTCGACACCACGCTTCCATGCCTCGAAAAAGGCTTGGGGCGCGGCGCTGAAATGCCGTTCTTCCCGAACGATCTGATCGACGACTTCCTGCGGCAGTAGCTGGTTCATGACGTGATTCCTCCAGTTGGATCAGGGAACGGCGAGCTGGGACCAGCCGCCTCTTTCGAGGGCACGTTGAGCCGCGGCATGGCTGCGGAAGTACTCACGAGATTCCCGCGAAACGGGACCTTCGGTATCGCGCGTGCCGATGTAGTGGCCGGCGGCGCTGTGCAGGACTTCGAGCGGCAGGAACTTGCCGCAGTAGGTCAAGGCCAATTGACCGAATCGGCCGAAAGAGGCTTGCTGGGACATGGATGGGCTCCTTGGAAAAGCGGGGCCCTGTCCCTCACGGGATGGCAGCTCCCGCACGCGGTTGAAAAAAAGCATCAGCGTCTTGGCGACGTGCGTCCGCGCAATGGATGCGATGCGGACTGGTGGGTTGCGCGGGGAGAACCCCGCGGCAGCCTGAAACCCTGGCTGCTGGCATGTGCTGACGAATCAGCGAGCATGCGGGCAGCTTCGTGGGGGGGGCGCGCCACGTCAGTTGGAAATCGGCATCTGGTCCAGCCCCGATTGATGTACGCAGAGACAAAGAAAAGCCCCGCAGCAAGTGCGGGGCGGTCATGACGGTGCGGTGAGGCTGGATCAGCGGGGCTTGTCGCCCAGGACATGCTGCTTCCAGATGGCGAATGCCTCGTCCGCTGGCAGCTCGGCCAGGATGACGATGGGCTGGTCCTGTCGGCTGCGCAGCTTTGCGAAATACGCTGCGCGGTCGGCAATGGCCTTGAGCTTGATGCCCTTGAGGAACAGCAGCCTGCCGTCCTTGATGAACAGCACCTTGTTGCCGATGTCGCGGTTGAACGCGGTGCGCAGCTTGCGCTCCGCGTGCATGGCATCGGCCAATTGGTCCACTAGGAAGTCGAGCGTCATGTCGATGAGAAGCGGCTCGTCGTCTTCGCGTTCGACGTCGAGCGATGCCGGCGGCAGGCTCTTGGCGAATTCCTCGGCCTGGGCCAGCAGCGCGGCCTGGCCTTGCAACGCGCGCACGAACGTCGAGCCGCCGTGTCCGTCGTTGCGGGCTTCGGCGATGGGCCTGCCGTCGAACATGACGGTGGCGGTGAAGCACAGCGTTTCCTCGCTCGCGAAATCCGCGACCTTGAGGTTCTTGAGGGTGATGCGGTCTTGTCGGGTGATGGTGTCCATGGGAAGTCCTGATATCGACCGGGTTGACGACACGCCCCTGACGGGACGCGGCATACATCCCGTGGGTTGGAGGAAGGTGGCATCGATGCCCGGTGGGCAGCGTTCGCCGGAGAGATGCCGGGGCGAACTGGCGGGTGGCGTGGGCGGAACCCACGGCAGTCTGGACACCCTGGCTGCTGGCTGTTGCCGATGCGTCGGCAATGCAGGAGGGAGGATCGCGCGACCCGCCGGCCGCGTCTTGCATCAATCCGAAGCGATCGATCCCGTCTTGTGCAGGTACTGCACCAGCCGGCGTCCCCAGCCACGCGACGCACAGCACGGCCATGGAATTGCCGATCGCCTTGCAGTTCGGTGCATCGGCGGTGCGTAGTGAGGCGGATTGCAATGTTGGCGGTCATGTGGGTCTCCCGTTCGTGTGGCGCAGGGCCATCGCCCTGGCCGGGGCGTTGAAAGGCAGGAGAAAGGCGCCGAAGGCCCCAGGGGCCTTCGGCTCGGGAGGAAAGAAGAACCACCCGTGGGCTGATTGGCAGGCCCGGTCGTCGCTAGAACCGTCTGCTCATCCAGCAATCACACCCGGCCCATGTCGTGGCTGGGGCCGGCATCGTCTGGCGCACATCCGCGCACAAAGGGAGCCCGTTTTTGCGCCGGCGGGCACCGGCACCGAATACCGCTGACCGCGAAGGGTCTCCGGATGGCTCGCACAGGCAAGCCATCGGGGGACCCTTCGCAGCGGCGGAAGGAATGCAGACGAGGAGAACGCGCGGGGTGCGGTTCGCGGAGAAGCCACCTTCAGGTCCCGCGGCCGGGGCCGGCCGGACGGGACGCGCACACGGAGCAAGAAGGCGTTGCGCGCTGGGGCGTCCCGCAGGGCATGCGGGACACGGGCCACGCCGCCGATGGCGGGCATGGCTCACGGGGAACGGGGGCGGTCAGGCGCCTTTGCGGCCACCGCCACTGGTACGGCGTGGACGCGAGGCACCACGCCTGGACGTGCCGGTTGCCACCGGCAGCGTGCCTTTGCAGTCGGGGTAGCGACTGCACGACCAGAACGGGCCGCTCTTGCCGGTTCGCTGGCGCGTGGGTGCGCCGCACTGCGGACAAGCCGGTCCTTGGGGAACCTTGATGGACAGGGACGTGCTGCCGTATTGCGCGATCAACTGCGAAATCCAGGCGGCCTGCTTGCCGATGAACACATCCAGGGTGAGTTGTCCGCCCTCGATCATGTCCAGCGCCTGTTCCCAGACGGCGGTGGTGCCGGGGTCGGCAATCGCCGCGGGCACGGCGTCGATCAGCGTGAACGCCGCATCCGATGCGCGGATGGAGCGCCCCTTCTTCACGATATAGCCGCGGGCGATCAGCCCGCTGATGATGTTGGCCCGCGTCGCCTCGGTGCCGATGCCCGTCGTGTCCTTGAGCTTCTGCTTCAGGCGCGGGTCGGTCACGAAACGCGCAACGCCCTTCATCGCCTTGACCAGTTCGCCCTGGGTATAGGGCTTGGGCGGCATCGTCTTGAGGGCCTTGATGTCGGCCCCGGCGACCTGGCATGCCATCCCGTCACGCAGCGCAGGCAGCACCTGGGTGCGCACGGGGGCGTCGCCATCCTCATCGGCGCTGCCTTCACGTTCGGACTCGGCCAGCACCAGGCGCCAGCCGCGGGCGACGACCTGCTTGCCCGTAGCCACCAGCTTCTGCTGGCCGCAGGAGAGATCCGCCACGGTGCGGTCGAACTCGTGGTGCGGGAGGAACTGGGCCAGGTAATGTGCCCGGATCAGCCGGTACAACGCCCGTTCCTTCTCGCTCATGGCGGAGAGATTCGCGGGTTCGAGCGTCGGGATGATGCCGTGGTGCGCCGTCACCTTGCCGTCGTTCCAGGCGCGCGAGCGCTGGGTGCGGTCGAGCTGGCCCATGATCTGGGCCAGCGTGGGATCGGTCTTGAGCAGGCTGTCCAGGACCGTGGGCACTTCGGCGAACATGCTTTCGGGCAGGTAGCCCGAATCCGAGCGCGGGTACGTCGTGGCCTTGTGCGTCTCGTACAGGGCCTGGGCGATCTCCAAGGTTTCCTGCACGTCCAGCCCAAGCTGCTTGGAACAGACTTCCTGCAAGGTGCCCAGGTCGAACAGCAGCGGCGGGCCTTCGCGCACGCGCTCGGTCTCGACCGACACCACCTGGGCACTGCCCGCGGCGCGGATCTGCTGCGCGGCCTGCTGTGCGACGGGCTGCCGCAGGCAGCGGCCGGCGTCGTCGGTGCTGGCATCGGGTGCCACCCACTGCGCGGTGAACGTCTGACCGCCTGCGGACAGCGACACGTCGATGGCCCAGTACGGCACGGACACGAAGGCCGCGATCTCTCGGTCGCGGTCCACCACGAGTTTGAGCGTCGGGGTCTGTACACGCCCGACCGACAGCACGCCATCGTAGCCGGCCTGCCGCCCGAGCACGGTGAACAGCCGGCTGAGGTTCATGCCCACGAGCCAGTCGGCGCGCGAGCGCGCCAGCGCCGAGTAATACATCGGCAGCGTCTCGGCCGAGGGCCGCAGCTTGGCGAGCGCGGTGCGGATGGACGCATCGTTGAGCGCCGACAGCCACAGGCGTTCGATGGGACCGCGGTAGCCGCACAGGTCGATGATCTCGCGTGCGATCAGTTCGCCTTCGCGGTCGGCGTCAGTGGCGATGACAAGCTGGGTCGCCTTCGCCAGAAGCGCTTTGACGACCTTGAATTGCGTGGCGGTCTTCGGCTTGACCTCGACCCGCCACTGCTGGGGAATGATGGGCAGCTGTTCCAGCGACCAGCGCTTGAGCGCCGCGTCATAGACCTCGGGTGCTGCCGCTTCGACGAGATGGCCGATGCACCAGGTGACCGTGACACCGGAGCCGTTGAGGCAGCCTTCACCGCGCTGCGTGGCGCCGAGAATCCGGCCGATGTCTTTGCCCTGGGAGGGCTTCTCGCACAGAAACAGCCGCATGTCCGTCCATCCGCTTCCCGTTGTTCATGGAGTTGCTGGGATCGAGGATGCCGAGCGCCTGTTGGGGCAGCAGCAAACAAGCTGCATGCGGCAGCGACCGCTTTCACGCCGATGGAACGGCTTGGGCGGGATGGCGTGCGGCCGGCGGTGTGCGAGCCGGGAGCCGCGATGTTCGGGAGCGCGCGGAAGCCGGTGGACGCTGATGGAGCTATCCCCTGGGGATAGCTCGCGAGGACATGGGGGGCGGCAACGTACTGCGGCCGCCCCCACGCCGGATCACTTCCTGCGCTTGGGCTCCTTCGACGCTGCCGGTTCCTGGGCGGCCTGGGGCTTGGGCTGCGCGTCCTGTGCGGTCTCCTGCGATTTGGGGCTCAGAACGACGGACTCGATGCGGAACGGCAGGATGCCGACGCTGCGCGCGTTGATCTGCCAGGTCTCGCGCGGCTGATCCTCGTTGTCGGTCCAGGGTTCGCGCTCCATGCGGCCGACGACCAGCACGCGCATGCCCTTCTGGTAAAGGTCCTTCCAGTGTGCGGCGTCGCGGTGCCAGATTTCCACCGGCGCCCAGAAGCCGCCGCGGTCCTCGAAGTCACCGCCCTTGGTGGGAACGGGGTTGTCGAAATACACGTTCAGCCGCAACAAGCGCCGCGGTTCGTCGTTGCCGTTGGGGAACTCCCGGTACTCGGGGGGCGAGCCGATGTTGCCTTCGCCCGAAAAATGCGTGCTCATGGTGCAATCTCCTTGGTGGTTGAAATACCCGTGCCATGTCGGCGTCGGGCGCGTGCTGGGGTGCCCGACGCGATCACCGATCGCGCACTCCGGGGGGTATGGACGCGAGCCGGCGCAGGTAGGCGTCTTCCGCCTCGGCGGCCTTGCTGGCGCACTCCTGGGCCTGCCTACCCAGGGTGTGCAACAGGCTGATCTGCATGTTCAGCGTGATGCGCTGCAGCTCGATCGCGTGCAGGTCGGCCAGCAGGTTGACCGGCGTGCTGGTGCTCGCCATCAGCTCCTGCCACAGGGCCACGCCCATGGCCGAGCGGTCGTTCCTGCGCCAGCGCAGGAACGTCGTTCCCGCGCCAGTGGTCTGCTGGGCCAGTTCCACGGGCAGCAGATGGAAGGGATGCCCACCGGCCTGTTGCAGCACTTGTCGCTGCGCCAGGCCGATCAACTCGTCGCGCATGGCGAAGCACTGGCTGGCCCAGGCCTCCAAGTCCCCTTTACCTTTAAAAGGCTTTAAAAGGCCTTTTAGAGAGGCCGCGTGTTCCAGGCGCATGAAGGCTCCCTGTTGCAGGCCCCGGAAGTAGCGGGTCGGCTGGTTCAGATCGCTCATGCGGATTCGTCCTCGCCGGCAGTGGCTGCGCCTTCGGACGGGTCGGCAGCAGCGGCCGCATCACCATCGACGCTGGTAGCGGCTGCGGCAGGATTCTCACCGCGCTGTTGCAGACCACGGCGCACCATGGGTGGCGCAAACGTCGAGCGGCGCGTGCCTTCGAGGACGTCCTGCGGCAACTCGCCGAACTTCTCCAGCGCGACCCGCGCTGCGGCATTCTTCGCCGCGAAATCGTCGCGGGTGCAGCCCGAGTAGCGGTACTGCTGGGCCAGCGAGAACAGGCTGCGCAGCGCGTGCGCGCCCTCGTTGAGCCAGCGCTCCAAAGTGCTGCGGTCGATCAGCGCGGTGTGGTGGGCGAGGATCAGCTTGCGCGCGATGTCGTCGTAGTCGGCCAGGAGATAGACGGCGGCAAAGCCCAACTGCGCATTGACGAACAGCGGCAGCTTGACGGGCTGCACGTTGAGGTTCTCGCCCAGGCTCAATGCCGCAGGCACGCCCGCCAGTGCCTGGTCCACTTGTTTGCGCAAGGTCTGCAGCGTGGTCCTGGTCTGGTCGAGCTTGTCCTCGATGCGCAGCATCCACCAGTCGCTGTAGGGGTCGTCCTGCTCCGAGCCGCGCTTCATCTTATTCATCACCGCGATGTAGCCGTTCAGGCCGACGATGCCGGGTCGCCCTTCGGCGGCGGCGCGGCCGTGCCAGATGCGGGAAGCGTGATGCGTGTGCAGCGTCAGCGACATCGCGCTGCGCAGGGAGCCGAGGTTGAGTTGCAATGGTTCGTTGCTGGTTGCCATGGTGAGCGCTCGCAGTTGGACAGGGAGCCGCCAGCATCCGCATGCAGCGGAAGGCAGTCAGTCAACAAACCGAAATGAGCCGGCCCCCGGTTCTATGCGCGCTGGCGGCGCAGCGCGCAACGGTCCCTTGGAGGCCGGAGCATTCACGTTGGCGCTCCGTGCCTCGGTCGTTGACGGTATGCGTACTGCACCGCACGTCGCGCTGCCGTTCGACACGATCCTTCGCCGCGCAGCCGTCCCCAGGGGACCGTTCCGTTGAGCGCCATGGAGGTCTGCTTCATGGTCTTGCAGGCGCTCTACTCAGGTTTTGCGCAGCATGTCGCGCCGTCGTCCGGCGTTTCACCACACAGCCGTCCCCTGGGGACCGTTTCTGCCGACCGCCAAGGAGGTCTGCTTCATGGCCTTGCCAGGCCCTGCGCTCAGGATTTGCGCAGCAGATCGCGCAGGCGCTCGATGTGCTGCCGGGCCACCGCGGGCGGCACGACGTTGCGCGGCGGCTCGGGCGGTGGCGCTCGCGCCGCCGATGGTGTTGGCGCTGCCGGGCTGGTCTGCTTGGCCCACGCATTGAACTCGCCGCGCATGGCGCGCTGGATGATGCCGAACAGGTACCCGGCGGGGTTGCGGATGCCATGCTTGCCGCACCGTGCGGCCCACTCGTCCAGCACAGCCTGCCGCAGGGCAGCGTCCACTTGCTGCAACGCCATCCTGGCGCCGGCTTGCTGTTCCGCCTTCAGTTCCGCGAAACGCTTGGGCCATTGCAGGTCGCCCAGCGCGCGCGCCTGCGCGGTAGTACGTACTTCATCAATACGACTACTACGTACTGTACGGTCCTGCTTCGGATTCCGAAGAGCGCCGTCTGGCGCGGGTTTCGGCCCTGCTTCGGATTCCGAAGAAGGGCGTTCGCCATTCCGAAGAAGGCTGGCGGGCCCTTCTTCGGAATCGTGGATCGCATCCTCCTGTGGATAACTTGCGGTGGCGGTGATGCCCTGGTCGGCCAGGCGCTCGGCGAGCACTTGCAGCCGCGACGGCAAGGTGCGTCCGGACAACATCGGGTCGTCCGCGATCTCCTGGAGGGTGTTGAGTCCCACCACCTGGACGGCCTTGGCGGAATGCCCCAGCGACTGGCTGACCAGGGCCAGGTAGTCGGCGTCGAGCTGCATGGCCTCGAACAGTGTCAGGGGTTCGTCGTGCAGGACGTAGAGGTTTCCGAGGATGCGGCCGGTCTTGGGGTCGCGCCGTCGTCGCACGAGGCTCAGCCAGCGCGTCAGGCGCAGCAGCGTCAGCGCCCGCGCGACGGTCTCGTGGGAGGCTTGTCCCGCGCAGGGCATGGACGCCAGCCATGGGCGCAACTGCTCATAGGTCGGGAACGTCGTGACGCCGTCGTCGTTGAGCATCAGCCGGAACACCTGCCAGGCGTTGCGCTCCAGCGGTGTCAGGCGGCGGTCGACGAACAGCCGCCGCGGCACGCTCTCGTGCCGATTGCCACTGAATAGGAAGGCGTCGCCGGACGCCGCAGGCGTGGGCACTGCCATGGGCGCTGGCGCGCGGGGATTTGGATTGGGCGTGAGGTCCTTCAGCGCAGCGTCGAACAGGTCGGCGAGTGCGATGGGGCCTTGACGCGGGGCTCGTGGGGCGGTGTCGTCCACGGCCATGGCCTAGTCCAATCCCTGATCGACCCAGTTCCTGATCGCGGCCCAGACCACCGAGAGCGGCAGTGACATGCCCTCGGCCAGGTCCATGGCCGCATCGAGAATCGAGGTCTCATCCTCCAGATCGACGTTCCTGCTGCTGGTCACGGCTTTCCATTGCCGCCAAAGTTCGGTGTCCTGGGTCTCGTCCAGGACGGGGTGGCGCCCCTTGCGCTTGGGCAGGCCGAGGATCTCCCGCCGCAGGGCGACTTCCTGATGGGTCAGGCCATAGAAGCGGCTGACCATCTCCGTGCTGGCCCCCAGCCGCAGCATGCGATCGACCGTGGCGATTTCCTTCTCCACGTCCTGTGCCTGGTTGAGCAGGCGCTGCAGCACTTCGCGGTTGACCGTGACCGAGCACCACGAGACGCTGGCGTTGGCCAGCACGCTGATCAGCGCGGGGTGCTTGAGCGCATCCAGCTCGGCCTCGCCGAAGCCCATGGCCTTGCAGCGGCGCAGTTGGCCGTTGCGAAGGTCATACAGCGCCTGGGCAATCACGGCCTGGTTGAGCGGATGCGATGTGGACATGCGGCCTCCCTCGCTCACGTCCCGGGCGCCGTGGTGCCGGCTTCCAGGTCCAGCAGACGCCGGGCCAGGCGGAGCAGCCGAAATAGCTTGACCAACGCCGTGTCGCTCAAGCGCCTTGTGCAGTCGCCGTGGTGTTGACCCTGGCCGTGCAGCAGTGCTGGCAAGTCGGCGGCGAGCTGCGCGCCATCCACGCCCGCTTCAGCAGTGGGCTGACCCGTCAGAGTGATGAGCAGCGCCAGCACCGCCCGGCCGAGCGGCGATGGTGCATGGGCGGGCGCGCAGCAAACGAAGCCGATGCCATCGGAGCGATCCTCGATGCACTCGTCCAGGGCTGCCTCCCCGGCGATCTCGCGCGCGAACTGCGCGATGTGGATGCGCAGCCGATCGGGCGTGTCCAGGCCGGCGTCGATGTACCAGACGTCGGAGATCGGATAGAGCCCGCCGGCTTGCACCGGGATGGACTGCAGCACGCTCGCCGAGAAGTCGGGCGGCAGCGCATCGCCCAACTGGTCGGCAACCATGCGCTGGATCGACTGCAGCCGTTCGGTCGTCGGTGCCGGCGAGACGATGTGCTCGAGAAGCAGATCGCCTGGTGCGGCCGCGGGGCTTTCCGTTGTCGTCTCTCGGGCCGTATCCTCGCGCAAGGTGGGCTCGGACGCCGGAGGGCTGGCGGGTGGAGGACTGGCCGCCGCTGCAGGCTTGGCGATGGACGATGCTACGCCCGGGGGAGGCGGCGTGCCGGCGGTGGGCGAAGGCAACGCCGGCGGCGCCGCAGGTGGCGTCGGGTCACTGACCAGCGCCCGGTGGCGGCTTTCCGATTCGGTCAGGTCCAGCGCCAACACGTCGTAGCCGATGCCCAGCAGCTCGGACATCTGGCCGATCAGCTCGTCCTGCACGCGCTGCGTCGCGAACTCGTCGCCCTGCGTGTCGAACTGCGCCAGCACCTCCTGAAAGAAGCTGTCGAAGTCCAGCGGCAGCGTGCGGTCCTTGGCATAGTGCTCCCAGGTGCGCTTGCAGGCCGTCCGCATGACCGACAGCCGCTCGACCTGGTGGCGCCCCAGGCCGCCATAGAGCACAGTGGGAATGGCGGGCAGCAGGTAGCGCACCGCGTCGGCCATGCGGGTGATGTGCGACCGCTGGACGGGGAACCCATCGGCCGCCAGGCGGCGGGCCAGTTCCGACTGGCTCAGGGCGGCGCTACTCTCCTGCTCGTAGAACTCGCGTGCTTTCTCGACGCCGAGCGCGCGCTCGATGAACGTGAGGCCACCGCGCAGTTCGTTCTCGGCAAGATGCCCGGTCAGCGCGACGATTTCACCGCGCTCCGGCCATGGCCGAAACAGGCACGATATGCGGAAGAAGCGTTCGTCCTTGGTCTCCGACCAGAGTTCGCGCAGGATCGCCAGCCGCGTGTTGCCGCCGTTGCGGATGATGTAGTGGTCCTCGCCGGGCCGGCGGGTGATGGCTGGCGCCGCGTCCAGGCCGCGCTCGCGGATGGACGCCTTGATTTCCTCGTAGGCGGGGTTGCGCTTCATGCGCGGGTCATGGTCGTAGGGCCGCAGCTGGTCCAGCGTCACGACCATGGGCGTGTCCGCGATCGGGTCGCTCAAGGCCGTAGCCGCTGGGCCGCTGCGCTCGAAGCCGGCCGCGAACAGCTTGCCGGCCATGTCCTGCGAGGTCATGTCAGCCATGGCCGCACCCCTCGCAGTCCCCACGACCGCCGGCCGGCGCCATGCGGGCCTCTCGCTCGGCGCGGCGGATCTGCGCACGGGCGTTCAATTCGGCCCGGTGGTCGCTCGCGGTCGAACTGGTGTAGATCGCCGCGCAGCCGGCCTTGGTGAACTTGAGGTGCCCGCCCGGCGTGCGCTTGACGTGCCAGCCTTCACCGACCGCGAACTCGATCAGCGCGCGCAGCCGCTTGTGGCCGCGGGCCAGTTCATGTGCGTTCGCCATGGGACCTCCCGGCATCAAGAGGACGTGGCGGGCGACCGGACATTGCGGCAAATCTGTCCTGCCATTGCGGGAACAGCTCGCTCGCGAGCGCGCGCATCGTGTCGAGCGAGGCCGGCGCGACCCTGCCGGGCGGCTGGCGGTGCTCGACCCGATGCACCGGCAGGCCGCGCGTCGCGGCGCGCGGATAGGCTTCGATGGCTGGCACGTCGGTGGCGAGCACGCGGATGCCGGCATGGTCTTGGAACAGGTCGCGCAGGGCCTGCTGGATCAGTCGGGCGTTCGCCGACACCGGGTGGACGCGGTTGATGAGCAGGTGCAGCGGCGGCGGTTCGATGCCCAGGTGCCGGTACGGCGCGATGTCTTCGAGCAACTGCATGGTGCCGCGTCGAAGCTCCCGGGCCGCGAGGATTTCCGGCGTGACGGGCGACAGCGCAAGGTCGGAGGCGAGCACCGCCATCTCCAGCAGCACGGAACGCGCGCCCTGGGTGTCGATCAGCACCAGGTCGTAGAGGGGAGCAAGTGCTGGCAGCAGATGCCGCAGCCGCAGGCGGCCATCCGGCGCATGCAGCAATAAGGTGTTCAGCTCGCCCCGGTGGTCGTTGGACAGCACCAGGTCCAGGCCCGCGATGATCGTGCGGGACACGAGCTGGCCAAGGTCGCGCTCGTTGAAGGCCAACAGCTCATAGATGCCGCCCGGCGCGCGCTGGGTCAGTTCGTAGTAGGAGGACAAGGTGGGCTGCACGTCGAGATCGAGCAGCAGCACGCGCAGGCCCGCGTCCGCGGCGAGCCCGCCCAGGTTGGCGGCCGTCGTGGTCTTGCCGACGCCGCCCTTCGTTGAAATGATGGATACGACCTGCATGGCGCTCTCCGGCTGGGAATGGGAAGTCCGCGGGAGAACGGGTCAGGTCCGGTGGTTGAGGCGCTCGGCGATCCACTGGTCGATTTCGATCGAATCCCAGCCGACGGCGCGCACGCCCAGGCGCAGCGCCTGGGGAAACTGGCGCTTCTTCATCAGGTTGTAAATGTGGGCGCGTTTGAAGCCGGACTTGGCTTCGACTTCATCGAGCCGCAGGATGCGGCGCTCGTTCGGCGGGAGTACAGGGGGCTGCGACATGGCGGTCACTCCTGAACGCTCGGTGGCGTTTGTTGGCGTGACCTCTATTCAATAGACCTGGCTGCGGAAAGACATTGCAAATGCAATCTCCGCGGTTGCACATACAAGCTGGAAAAACCTCATGCGCTTGCGCTACGGACGTACTTCCTGGCGTTGGCGAACTTGCCGTTCAAGGTTCGCTCCGTGATGCCCATGGTGCCGCCGAAGTGGGCGACCAATGCCGAGACGAGTGCCTCCTGTGTTTTGAAGCTGGAATAGGGCACACCCGAAGGGGACTGGCCCAGCATCAGCGTCAGCATCCCGCCGATGATGTTGAGATACGTCGTCTCCGCTCGCTCGCTGATCTCGCATTGCTTGGAAGCCAGCAGCGCGGTGGACTGCTTGAGCAAGGTGTCGCGCTGCTCCTGCAATTCCTGCATCTGGCGACGCGCATGCTCCAGGGCCGCCTGAAGGGCCAGTCGCTCGATCAGGATCGCCTGTCCTGTTTCCAAGGTGATAAAAGGATGCGCCATGCGTTCGCCACGGCTGAACAGGAATCCTGGCCGGTGCTCGGGATAGTGGTTGCGCATCCAGCGCTTCAGATCGACATGGCGAACGGTCAGATCCGGCGACTGCAGCAGCTTCGGATCATTGAGCGTGATGCCGTTCTGGCCGTAGGGCAGCTCCCCGTTGAGGATGCCGTCATAGATACGCTCCGAGTACAGCCGGCACTCATTCCATCGCGGGCAATTCAACGATGGAGGCAGGAAGCGCGGTGACGCGATCGCAGCCAGGATCATCGGCAGGTACCGCAGCAACCCGGCCCACCGTATGGCAGCCTCGATGGGACGATAGAACACCTTCGATGTTGGAATGTCCTTGTGCATGTCTTCGTCTCCTTTCGGAAGCGCTACATCACCGGCTCCTTTCTTGCCCTGCCAAGGGCTGCTGTGTCGTTATGACCTTCCGCGGGTGCCTGGGAAGATGCCCTGAACGTAGACGGGCGAGGTGATTGGTTTGGCGTCCGCTGTAGGTGGCCTCGTCTTGCTCGTTGTGCAAGAATCGATCGGTTGCCGGCCCATCGAGCGATGAGGACGAAAGCTCGATATTGGCGCTCACGGTACCAGCGTCATGCGCTGCGCTGTTCCCCGCAAAACCGATTTGGTATGGTCTGATACGGCGATGGTTTCAGAAGCTGCGATCAACGGCTTCTGTTCTCCGGGACCTAGGGTCGGCAGAGAAAATCCGGCGGTGTCATATCTGCCCCGGATGCTGATATAGCGATATAGCATCACCCGCGCAGGTCCAGATGACTGCCAACCTGAGATTCGATGCTCACAAGTCCGTAGCAGTTGGTCTACTTGCTCTCTGGTTTCGAGACTGGAAGTGTTGTCGTCCGGTCCGAGGTAGATGGGCGGGGTGATGAATGCCCTGGCATTCCAGGAAGTGGCTTTGCCTAACATGCTCATGGTAAAATTCCCCAGGCTTACTTTGGAATTCCGTTCGGGTGTACTCGGGCCGAGTTCTGGCTTTTAAATTCAACACTTTGGTCTGTCCATGACCCGTACCGCTTCGACCAACATCGCTCTGTGGTGGCGCTTCCAATAGGAAGCGGCATGTCGTTGCGGTCTTGACCGCACCTTGCCGCCGTACCGGCAGGCAAGGTTTCAAGAAGGCTCCCCGGCACGGCGGCTCCAAGATTTGAGGAGATTGCCCGATGCCCTTGGCACCCCAGCCCCGTCGTAGAACTGATGCCCCGCGCGCTGTGTCGCCGCGAGGGGTAGGTCTGTCCGCCCAGTCTCAGCACTTGGCCCTGGCATGCGGGCGCCGTCGCTGCGTCAGTACACCGCACTGGCGCACGCCAAGACATCTCTCAGGAGCCCTTGCTACCTTGAGCCAGCACATGCTCGCGCTTCGTCCATCGCAATCAACTGTCGATGTGTGTAATAAAGTGGGTAATGGAGGTTGTGTGTAATGGAAAACATTAATGAAATCAAGGACTTAGAATCATGAGACTCCTGATGATCGACAACTACGACAGCTTCACCTTCAACCTCGTGCAATACCTGCAGATGCTGGGTGCCGAAGTGAAGGTGGTGCGCAATGACGCGATGAGCGTCGCTGAAATCGCCGCGCTGCAGCCTTCGCACATCGTGGTATCGCCCGGCCCGAAGACGCCGAACGAAGCCGGTGTGTCGCTGGATGTGATCCGCCAGCTTGGCCCGAGCATTCCGCTGTTCGGTGTGTGCCTGGGTCATCAGGCCATCGGTCAGGTGTATGGCGGCGATGTGATCCGCGCCAGCAACATCATGCATGGCAAGGTTTCGCCGATTCGGCATGAAGGCAAGGGCGTGTTTGCAGGCCTGCCGGACCGCTACGAGGCCACCCGCTACCACTCGCTGGTGGTGGACAAGAACACCTTGCCGGCAGCTCTGGAAATCACCGCCTGGACCGAGAACCCGGACGGTTCGATGGAAGAGATCATGGGCCTGCGCCACCGTGAGTACCCGGTCGAAGGTGTGCAGTTCCATCCCGAATCCATCCTTACCCAGCACGGCCACGCGCTGATGAAGAACTTCCTGGATCGCACATGTTGATCGAGCCGAGCCAGTTGCTGCTGTTCATGCTGGCCGGCTGGTTGCTCAACCTCACGCCGGGCCCGGATGTGCTGTACATCGTCAGCCGTTCACTGCGCGGCGGCCGTCGTGCCGGGTTTGCCGCCATCGCGGGTATCAGTGCTGGTTGTCTGGTGCATGTGGCGCTGGCGTCGCTGGGATTGGGCGTGCTGCTGGCGACCTCGGCAACGCTGTTCACCGTGATCAAGTGGATAGGCGCGGCCTATCTGCTGTGGGTGGGCGTGCGCCTGCTGCGCAACACCGGTGACTCGACCTTGCAGGCCGACATCGCCGCCAGCAGCGGTAGCGCAGGCTCGTGGTGGCAGGTATTCGCCGGCGGCTTCTTGACCAATGTGTTGAACCCGAAGGTGGTGCTGTTCTTCCTGGCGTTCCTGCCGCAGTTCATCGCGCCGTCGGTGCAGAACAAGCCGTTGGCATTTGCGCTGCTGGGACTGATCTTCATGGTCAACGCACTGCCGATCAATGCCGCCTACGTGCTGGCGGCGGACCGCGTGCGCAGCAGCCGTTGGGCCGCGCGCGGCATGCAGTGGTTGGACAAGCTGGCCGGTGCACTGTTCATCGGCTTCGGCCTGCGTCTGGCACTCACCGCGAGGCCGGCGCCATGAGCCTGCAGGATTTCCGCCTGTTCGTGGTCATGCTCGGTGGCCGCCATGCGCGCGCCAATACCGAGGTGCATGACGTGGTGTTCGGGGTTGGCCCCAGCATCGAGCAGACCTATCCACAGCTGCGCCAGCAATGGTTCGGCGAGGCTGCAGGCCTGCACCTTGATTCGTGGATGACGGTCGATGGCGTCGAGGGCTGGCAGGTACGCATCTGTGATGACGCGCCTGCGGCCGACGCGCCGACATTGTTCTTCGTCAATCTCGGCGGCTATGTCGAAGGCGAATTCGGCGAAGCGCATCGCTATCTGCTGGTAGTCGCTGCCGATGCGGTCGAGGCCAAGCGCAAGGCGCTGGCGCAGGCCGAAGCGCAGTGGATCAAGCCGCACCGCGACGCGCTGTTGGAAGTGGACAGCTGCCTGCCGGTGGGGCCGATCGGAGGCCTGCACGTGCAGTTGAGTCGTGGCGCGCACGCAGGCATCCACAGCCAAAGCGACTACATCGTTATTTCCTGATTCTGGAGCTGTCATGACCATCACCGCGCAGGAAGCCCTGCAACGCACCATCGAGCACCGCGAGATCTTCTTCGACGAGATGGTCGATCTGATGCGGCAGATCATGCGTGGCGAGATTTCGCCGACCATGACCTCGGCCATCCTCACCGGTCTGCGCGTGAAGAAAGAAACCGTTGGTGAGATCGCCGGCGCCGCCACGGTGATGCGCGAGTTCGCGCGCCCGGTGCAGGTTGCCGACAAGACCCATCTGGTCGACATCGTCGGCACCGGTGGCGATGGTTCGCATACCTTCAATATCTCCACCTGTTCGATGTTCGTGGTCGCCGCAGCTGGTGCCAAGGTCGCCAAGCACGGCAACCGCAGTGTGTCGTCCAAGTCCGGCAGCGCTGATGCGGTGGAAGCACTGGGTGCGGTGATCGAGCTGCAGCCGGAGCAGGTGGCACAAGCCATCGAACAGACCGGCATCGGCTTCATGTTCGCGCCGATGCACCACCCGGCAATGAAGGTGGTCGCGCCGGTACGCCGCGAAATGGGCGTGCGCACCATTTTCAACATCCTCGGCCCGCTGACCAATCCGGTCGGCGCTACCAATATCCTGATGGGCGTGTTCCACCCGGATCTGGTCGGCATCCAGGCGCGCGTGCTGCGTGAGCTGGGCGCCGAGCGTGCGCTGGTGGTGTGGGGGCGCGACAACATGGATGAAATCTCGCTCGGTGCTGGCACCTTGGTTGGTGAGCTGCGTGACGGCAAGGTGCGTGAGTATGAGATTCATCCGGAAGACTTCGGCATCGCCATGTCGGCCAGCCGCAATCTCAAGGTCGAGAATCCCGAAGAGTCCATCGCCATGCTGCGCGCGGTGCTGGACAACCAGCCGGGCCCGGCCAACGATATCGTCGCGCTCAATGCCGGTGCCGCGCTGTATGTGGCTGGTGTCGCCGACAGCATCGCCGATGGCCTGGCCCGTGCCCGCGCGGTGATTGCTGATGGCAGCGCCCGCGCACGCATGCAGCAGTACGTCGCCACCAGCCGCGCGCTGGCCGGCAATCCCTGATAATCCCTCATCACCCGCGTCAGCAACGCCCGTCTTCCAGGAAGCAGATCCATGAGCGACATCCTCAATACCATCCTTGCCCGCAAAGTGCAGGAGGTAGCCGAGCGCAGCATCAACGTGCCGCTGGCCGAGTTGAAGGCGCGCCTGGCCGATGCCTCGCCGGTGCGCGGCTTTGCCAACGCGCTGAACGCGGCCATCGCCAATGGTGACCCTGCGGTGATTGCCGAGGTCAAGAAGGCCAGCCCGTCCAAGGGCGTGATACGCCCGGATTTCCATCCGGCCGACATCGCGGTGAGCTACGAGCTGGGTGGCGCCAGCTGCCTGTCGGTGCTGACCGATGTGGATTTTTTCCAGGGTGCCGACCTGTACCTGCGCCAGGCCCGCGAGGCCTGCACGCTGCCAGTGCTGCGCAAGGACTTCGTCATCGATCCGTACCAGGTCTATGAGGCGCGCGTGCTCGGTGCCGACTGCATCCTGCTGATCGTCTCGGCATTGGACGATCGCCAGCTGGCCGAGCTGTCGGATCTGGCGATGCAGCTGGGCATGGACGTGCTGGTGGAAGTGCACGACATCGATGAGCTGGAGCGTGCCATCCAGGTGCCGGTGCCGCTGGTCGGCATCAACAACCGCAACCTGCGCACCTTCGAAGTCTCGCTGGACACCACCTTGGAGATGCGTAACGCGGTGCCGCGCGACCGTCTGCTGGTCACCGAGAGCGGCATCATGGGCCCGGCCGACGTCAAACTGATGCGCGACGCCGGGGTCAATGCCTTCCTGGTCGGCGAGACCTTCATGCGCGTCGAAGAGCCGGGCGAGGGCCTGCGTCAGCTATTCTTCCCGGCATGACTGATCCCTACCCGAACCCGCGTGACGACGCGCAACTGGTTGTCTTCGACTTCGATCACACCCTGTACGACGGCGATTCCGGCAGCCATCTGTTTGCTTGGCTGATCAAGCGCAATCCGCTGCGGCTGCTGGTAGCCATCCTTGCCACGCCGCTGCTGGGGCTGCTGGTGGCGATGCTGCCGACGCGTCGCTTCGGTATTTCCGGCTATGTCTGGATCGCCACCTTCGGCCTGCATCAGGCCCGTGATTTCAACAAGGTGATCGACCAGTATGTGTTCAAGCACGAGGACGAGATCCGTCAGCATCTGCTGCCGCATGCCCTGCAGGTGTTCGCCGCACACCGCCGTGCCGGCGACCGGGTGATCGTGGCAACCGGCGCACCACCGGAGCTGGCTCGCGCCATCCTGGCCTTCGTGGCCGAGCAGGGCGTGCCGGTGATCGGCAGCGAAGTCGGCCCGCGGCTGGGCGCGATGGGCGCCACCCGTCACTGCCACAACGAAGAGAAGATGCGCATGCTGCGCGAGCGCGGCTACGGCGATATCGCCATCGCTTATTCCGACAGCACTGCCGACCTGCCGCTGCTCAAGGCCGCCAAGGCCCCGGTGGTGGTGAACCCCAAGCATTCGCGCGTTGAGTATTTCGGCAAGGTATTGCCGGCCGGCACCCCGATCCTCAACTGGGGCTGCCCGGGGCGCGGCGGCAAGCCGCTGCCCAAGTAATCCAAAGCGGAGCCGACAACGATCCAGCCGGAGCCGACATACCTTCTCCCGTTTAAGGGAGAAGGTGCCCGAAGGACGGGGGAGGGGCTTTTGACGCACCAGCAGAGCCTGCCGAAGCCGACATCCCTTCTCCCGTCTACGGGAGAAGGTGCCCGAAGGGCGGATGAGGGGGCTTTTGACGTGTCTGAAGAGCCTGCCGGAGCCGACATCCCTTCTCCCGCCTGCGGGGTTAAGAACAGGCGTTTACGAGCCAAAGGCTCGTGACTGTTCGTACGCCCCGCGTGCTACGCGGGGCCGGGGCGCGGAGCGAGGTGCCCGGAGGGCGGATGAGGGGGCTTTTAAGGCTTTAAGGCAAAAGCTGCCCTCACCCCAACCCCTCTCCCGTGAACGGGAGAGGGGCTATTAAGAGCAACATCGCCTCAAGCCCCCCGCAGCTTCACCACCGCCATTCCAATCTGGAACAGGCTGATCGACAGCACCAGTACGCCAACGGCGATCAGTACCCAGCGCTCCTTGACCCGCTTCACCAGCAGCGCCGCTACCGGCGCGGCCATCATCCCGCCGACCAGCAGGCCGGCGACGATGGACAGGTGCTGCAGGCCCATCGACAGCAGGAAGGTCGCCGAGATCGACAAGGTGACGATGAATTCGGCCGCGTTGACCGAGCCGATGGTGGTGCGTGCCTGACCGCCTCGGGCCAGCAGGGTGGATGTGGCCACCGGCCCCCAGCCGCCGCCCCCGGTTGCGTCCAGCAGGCCGGCGAAGAAGCCCAGTACCGGCACCCGCTTCACTTCCTGCTTGGCCATGAACTTACCGGCCGCGCGGGCCAGGATGAAGATCGCCAGCACCAGCAGGTAGAGGTAGATGAAGGGGCGTACGACATCGCCGGGCAGCTGGGTCAGCACATAGGCGCCGATTGCCCCGCCGATGGCGCCGGGTATCGCCAGACGAAAGAACAGGCGCCTATCCACATTGCCCGCAACCAGGTGCGAAACCCCGGAGGCCCCGGTGGTGAACACCTCGGCAGTATGAATGCTGGCGCTGACCGCCGCAGGCGGCAGCCCCATGCTCAGCAGTACCGAGGACGAGATAAGCCCGAACGCCATCCCCAGCGCGCCATCCACCAGCTGCGCGCCCAGCCCGATCAGGATGAACCAGTAAAATTCATTGCCAAATTCCATACCCCAAGCCTGCGGGTCACGGCAGGGCAGGTCAAGGAAAGCTACATCGGTAAGTAATGGCCCAGGTCGATTTCTGACCAATATCAGCGCCGAACAGTCGCTAATTCGCAACTATGTCGGCGAAGTGGTCATTCGCCGCGGGATTCGGAATGGCGATTTGGCGTGGCATCGAGCACGAAGTAGCTCGGGAATTCGCAATGGCGAATGAGATTCTTGGCGCCGACAGGCATCACACTTCAACGATGCCGCACGGAAGATATAACGCCTGCAGGAAGTCGGTAAACATCACATCGATTGGCGGGCGGCTGACGGTATAGCCGCCAACGCGCCAAGGCCCCGGGTGCGCGTCCGCTCGCCCGCGCTACCAGATCGCAGACAAAGGGCTTTCGCGAGGTAAATCAAGCCAGACAGCCCCCTTTAGTAAAGGGGGCGCGCCGACAGGCGCGGGGAATTGGGAGCTTATGAGCCGGGGCCCATGGTTTGCTTCGCAAACCATGGGGTTGATACGTGAATACGTATCAGCGCGGGTGCTACCGCGTCCCGTAAAGAACCACCGTCTTGCCGCGGGCATGCAGCAGGCCGTCGACCTGCAGCTTTTTCAGTACGCGGCCGGCCATTTCCCGCGAACAGCCTACCAGTCGGGCGATTTCCTGACGGGAGACGCGCAGCTGGGTGCCTTGAGGGTGGCTCATCGACTCCGGCTCCTTGGACAGATCGTGCAGGGTGCGGATGATGCGGTCGGTCACGTCCAGGAAGGCCAGGCGGCTGGCCTTGCGGCTGGTATGCAGCAGGCGCCGGGAGATCTGTGAGCCGATGGCGTACAGCAGCTTGGGTGCGTCTACCGACAGCGGACCCAGGAACAGCTGGTGCAGGCGTTCGTAGCTGATCTCGGCCAGCTCGCAGGGGGTGCGGGTGCGCAGGATGACTTCGCGCTTGTCCGACTCGATGAACAGGCCCATCTCGCCGACAAACTCGCCGGCACCGAAGTAGCCCAGTACCAGTTCACGGTCGTCGTCTTCCTCGGCAATGATGCTGACCGAGCCGCTGATCACGTAATACATGGTCCCCGCAGGGTCACCCGGACGGAACACATCGGTCCGCGCCGGGTAGCGGCGGCGGTGGCTGTGGGCCAGAAAGCGATCGATGGTCGCGATGTCCAGCGCCAGCGGGCTGGAGGCAAGACGCACGTTTGACGCGGTGGTGGCGTTACCTGGGCTCATGATGGCGTTCACAGTTTGGATGAACTTGCTTAATGGGCAAGCTTAACGACGCTGAGCATAAGGGGCAAACGGGCATAAAGGTTCAAGTATCACAGCGACCCACTTTGCCCCATACTTCCGCCTTTCCCACCATCTACAGGATCGACCGCCGTGGTCAAGCCGTTGCCTCGCCTGAGGTTGCAAGGATTCAACAACCTCACCAAGGCCTTGAGCTTCAACATTTATGACGTCTGCTATGCGCGTACCGAAGAGGAGCGCCAGCGTTATATCGAGTACATCGACGAGGAATACAACGCCGATCGACTCACGCAGATCCTCACCGATGTGGCTGAAATCATCGGTGCGAACATCCTGAACATTGCGCGTCAGGATTACGACCCTCAGGGTGCCTCGGTCACAATTCTCATTTCCGAGGAGCCGGTGATCGACAAGAAGCAGGCCGGCAAGGAGTTGATCTCCGATGCCGTGGTCGCGCACATGGACAAGTCGCACATCACTGTGCACACCTATCCGGAAACGCACCCGCAGGAGGGTATTGCTACCTTCCGCGCCGATATCGATGTGGCAACCTGTGGCGTGATTTCGCCGTTGAAGGCGCTGAACTACCTGATCGAGAGTCTGGAATCAGACATCGTGATCATGGACTACCGCGTGCGTGGCTTCACCCGTGACATCAAGGGCAAGAAGCACTACATCGATCACAAGATCAATTCGATCCAGAACTTCCTGGCCAAGAACATCAAGTCGCGTTACGAGATGTTCGACGTCAATGTCTATCAGGAAAACATCTTCCACACGAAGATGCACCTGCAGGACTTTGACCTGGACAAGTACCTGTTCGAAGAGAAGGCCAAGAACCTGTCGTTCAAGGAACGCATGAAGATCGAAGCGCTGCTGCGTCGCGAGATCGAAGAGCTGTTCCACGGGCGCAATCTGGCCGAATAAGCACTGCCTGCGCACGGCCGGTATGCCGGTTTTGCGCAAAAACAGGCGGGACAGCCCGCCCTGCATCCGATGCAGAGTTTTGCCGTTGGGGGCCGGGTGTTAATGCACGGGGCCGCCTTCTTTTTGTAAATGTAGGGCCGAGCCAGGCTCGGCATTGGGCTTCACCTGTAGTGCCGAGCCATGCTCGGCAGATGCTTTCCCGGTAACGCCCCTGCCGAGCATGGCTCGGCTCTACGGGTGGAGTTTGGTCGGTAAGGCCCCTGCCGAGCATGGCTCGGCACTACAGGTGGGGCGTGGCCGGTAGCCCTGGCGCAGCATGGCTGCGGGCGTCAAAGCCGGTAGGCCACGGCCTTCATGGCCTTGGAGGCCAGTGCCATCACCGACGGAATCGGGAACGGCAGCTTGCGCGCGCCGGCATGTTCGGCGTGCTCGGCGTGCCGGGCTTCATCGATCTTCATCACCTTGAGGATCTCGCGGCTGCGTTGGTCGGCCGGCGGCAGGGTCTGCAGGTGCTCATCCAGGTGGGCCTCCACCTGGCGTTCGGTTTCCACCACGAAGCCCAGGTTCCAGCCGTCACCGCGCAGGCCGGCCAGGGTGCCGATGGTGTAGCTGCCTGCGTACCAGAGCGGGTTGAACAGGCTGGGGCGGCTGTCCAGTTCGCGCAGGCGATCGGCGCACCAGCTCAGGTGGTCGGTCTCTTCCTGCGCCGCTTCCAGTAGATGTGCGCGCGTGGCCGGGTCGCGGGCGACCGCTGCCTGGCCGAAATACAGCCCTTGCGCGCAGACCTCGCCGACGTGGTTGATGCGCATCAGCCCGGCCGCGTGGCGGACCTCGGCGGGTTCCAGTACCACCTCCGGGGTGTCGCCGGCCGGGTTGGGGCGGGCAGCCGGCGGATTGCCGAATACCGTATCCAGGGCGCGCTGGGCTTGGGTCAGCAGGTGGTCCAGCGGCGTGTTTACGCGGGCGGTGATCATGGCAGGGCAGTGCAGTGGGGTATGCCCGATTCTCGCCGTTGGCCTGCGGCCTGCCAAGGCCGTGGCGAGGTGCCCGTTCAGGCGCCGAGTTGCGCTAGGGGCGTGCGGCCAGTACAATCCCGCCTCTTCTGTTTCACCTTCACAACGCGTGGCAAAGTTCCGGTGGTTCATCTCGCCGTAACCAGCCCGACCTACCTGAGTTCTTTATGAGCACTTTCACTGCAAAGAACGAGACCGTCCAGCGCGACTGGTACCTCGTTGACGCCGCCGGCAAGACGCTGGGCCGTCTTTCCACCGAGCTGGCTCGCCGCCTGCGTGGCAAGCACAAGCCGGTTTACACCCCGCATGTTGACACCGGTGATTACCTGGTCGTCATCAATGCCGACAAGATCACTGTTACCGGCAAGAAGCTGAAGGACAAGAAGTACCATCGCTTCACCGGTTACATCGGTAACCTGAAGACCGAGTCCCTGGAGCAGGCGCTTGAGCGTCACCCCGAGCGCGTCATCGAGACCGCTGTGAAGGGCATGCTGCCGAAGGGCCCGCTGGGTCGTCAGATGTACCGCAAGCTCAAGGTCTATGCAGGCACTGAGCACCCGCACGCAGCACAGCAGCCGCAGGTTCTGGATATCTAATCATGGCTATCACTCAAAACTACGGCACTGGCCGCCGCAAGTCCTCCACCGCTCGCGTGTTCCTGCGCAAGGGCACTGGCAACATCACCGTCAATGGCCGTCCGCTGGACGAGTTCTTTGGCCGTGAGACTGCACGCATGATCGTGCGTCAGCCGCTGGAACTGACCCAGAACACCGAAAGCTTTGACATTCTTGTCACTGCTGCCGGCGGCGGCACCACCGGCCAGGCCGGTGCGATCCGTCTGGGCATCGCCCGTGCGCTGGTCGAGTACGACGAAACCCTGAAGTCCGAGCTGCGCAAGGCTGGCTTCATGACCCGTGACGCCCGTGAAGTCGAGCGTAAGAAGGTCGGCCTGCACAAGGCACGTCGCGCCACCCAGTTCTCCAAGCGTTAATCGCTTCGGGGTGGGATTCTCCGGAATCCCACTGGGAAAGCAAAAGCCCGGCCTTGGCCGGGCTTTTGTCGTTTATGGGGTCGGGATTTGGATTTCAATTGCCTCTGTATTTGCGTTCGGCTTCGGCCTGGCATTCAGCTGTATGCCGTCATTCCCGCGCAGGCGGGAATCGCTCTTGGGCTCTTTTGCCTTTTGCTGCTGGTTTGGTATCTGCATGGTCAAGGGTGGATGCAAAAGCCCGGGCCAGGGCGATTTCCGCCTGCGCGGGAATGACGGCAGGCGGGTAGGTGCAAGGGCGGGGGTCGATCTGGAGCTGGAGCTGAAATGGTGTCTGCTGCAAAACTCAAGGCGCAAAAAAAAGACCAGATCTTTCGATCTGGTCCTTTAATGTTTGGCAGCCCCGGAAGGATTCGAACCTCCGAATGTCTGAGTCAGAGTCAGATGCCTTACCGCTTGGCGACGGGGCTATGGTGCGTGACGATTATCGCACACCCGGCCTGTTGGTTGGTCTGGGTGTGATGGTCTGGAATAGAAAAAAGGCCTGATCTTTCGATCAGGCCTTTTATGTTTGGCAGCCCCGGAAGGATTCGAACCTCCGAATGTCTGAGTCAGAGTCAGATGCCTTACCGCTTGGCGACGGGGCTGTAGTGCAGGTCTAACCTGCTTCCCATGGTGGCTATAGGTGGACTCGAACCACCGACCCCAGCATTATGAGTGCTGTGCTCTAACCGGCTGAGCTACATAGCCTTGGGAGCCGGTAATTCTGGTGGTGCCGTGACGTTTTGTCAACAGGTTTTTCTGTGCTTGTGGCATGACAGCAGCCATGGCAGAGTCCTCGGCAGTAGAAATTTTAGGAGTCCGCATCGTGATCGATCCGGACGGCTATCGACCGAACGTCGGCATAGTGCTGATGCGGGAAGACGGGCAGGTTTTCTGGGCACGACGCGTGCGCCGGGATGGCTGGCAGTTCCCGCAAGGCGGCATGAATACCGATGAAACCCCGGTCGAGGCCATGTATCGCGAATTGCAGGAAGAAACCGGCCTGCTGCCTGAACACGTTGAAGTCCTGGGGGCGACCCCCGGTTGGCTTCGCTACCGGCTGCCTCCGCGGGCCATCCGTCACACCGAGAAGCAGGTCTGCATCGGTCAGAAGCAGGTCTGGTTCCTGCTGCGGCTGACCGGCGACGAGGCGCATGTGCGGCTGGATGAAACCGATACGCCGGAGTTCGACCACTGGCGTTGGGTCGACTTCTGGTACCCGGTGGAGCACGTGGTCATCTTCAAGCGTGGCGTCTACGCGCGCGCGCTGCGCCATCTGGCGCCCTTGGCGCGGGGTATCGCAGGCCAGGGCGTTCAGGCGATGCCTGCGGCCGCACAGGAGGCCTGGATGCCGGGTAGCAGTGCTGGCCATGAGCGGCCGCGCAAGCGCCCGCGGCGTCCAGGGGTTTGGCGCGGGAAGAAGATTAATAATGATTAACGTCCGAAATTGACAACCATTCGCATTTGCGATTGAATGCTGGCACGGCCGATACGTGCCGGGTTCTGGGGCCTCAAGCCGTGTACGTTTGCATCTGCAATGGAGTTACCGATCACCAGATCCGTGAAGCCGCGCTTGCCGGCTGCGACACGGTGTCTGAGCTGACCATGCGCACCGGTTGCGGCTCCAACTGCGGTTCCTGCCTGGACATGGCGGCCGGCCTGCTGGAGCAGGCGCGTGCTACCCGCGAGCTGCCCTTGCCGCTGCTGCGGGCGGCCTGAACAGGCCCTCCGCCACCGCCAGCGGCGGTGGCTAATGATCACGATTCGCGTTCCTTCATTGTCTGCCGGCAACCGGTAAAGTGCGCTCGTTCCTCTAGTCGGAGTCAGCGCCATGAAAGGCGACGCCAAGGTCATCGAATTTCTCAACAAGGTCCTCTACAACGAGTTGACCGCCATCAACCAGTACTTCCTGCACGCCAAGATGCTGAAGAACTGGGGCTTGAACGAGCTGGCCGAACACGAATACAAGGAATCGATCGACGAGATGAAGCACGCCGACGTGCTCTCCGATCGCATTCTGTTCCTCGAAGGTCTGCCCAACTTCCAGGCACTGGGCAAGCTGCGCATCGGCGAAAACCCCACCGAAATCCTCAAGTGCGATCTGGCGCTGGAGAACGAGGCGGCATTGGTGCTGCGCGATGCAGTCGCCTATGCAGAGTCGATCAGTGATTACGTCAGCCGCGAGCTGTTCGTGAAGATCCTCGATTCCGAGGAAGAGCACATCGATTGGCTGGAAACCCAGCTCGATCTTATCGAACGCATTGGCGAGCCGAACTACCTGCTCACCAAGCTGGAAGACTGATTCCGCTGTAGCGGAATCACTCCTGCGTTTGCGCGCGCTGATCGGCCTGATAGCCGTTCAGTGCCATGCGCGCGCGCGAAAACTCGGCCACGATCAGCGCCACCATCACGGTGGGCCGCTCCAGCGTGCCACTGCGCGCGCCGTGCTCAAGCCGGCGCGCGGCTTCAGACAGGGCCAGTACGCCGACATTGGCGCTTGAAGACTTCAGGCTGTGCGCGAGCTCGCCCAGTCGCTTCAGGTCGGGCATCACCGCTGCTTCCTGCAGATGCCGCACCAACTGCGGGGTCTCGTCCAGGAACACGTCGATGATGGCGTTGATCTCATCGCCGGCAATCTCGAACAGTTCATCCAGCACGCTGCGCTCCAGTATCGAGGCGGTGATGCCATCGGTATGGGCGGTGGAGGCGGCGGCCAATGCATTGGCGGAGAGGTCGGTGCTGGGCATGCTGGTAACCGGATCGGCAGTTGCGGTGGATGCGGGCTTGAAGGCCAGCAGACAGTTCAGGAGTTGTGCGCGGGAGATGGGTTTGGACAGGTATTCGTCCATGCCGCTGTCCAGGCAGCGCTGGCGGTCGCCAGCCATGGCGTTGGCGGTCATGGCGATGATTGGCAGGCGGCTGCTGGCACCGCTGTTGGCTTCGTGCTCGCGCCAACGGCCGGTGGCGGCAAAGCCGTCCAGTACCGGCATCTGGCAGTCCATCAGTACCGCGTCGTAGCGCTTGGCGTGCATCTTGTCGAGGGCGATGGCGCCGTTCTCCGCGGCTTCGGTGCTGGCGCCGAGGACCTTCAACAGTTTCTGCGCCACCATCAGGTTGACCGAGTTGTCCTCGACCAACAGCACCAGCATGCCGGCCAGGTCAGCGCCTGCGTTGGCGGTGCTGATGACCGCGGCTGGCGCTGTCACCGGCTTGCTTTGCGTGCTTGCAGGGAAGCCTGCAGGTGCAGCTGTTGCCGCTGTCGAAGTGGATGTAGTCGCAACCGGCGTTATCGCAGCCGCAAAGGCGGTGCTCGGCAGGAGTGCAGGAGGTGGGCCGGCAGCAAGCTGCAGCGGTTCGGCCAGGGCATTGCGCAACTGGGTATCGGGTAGTTGGCGCGGCAGCAGGGTGGCGCCATCGCGCAGTACGTCGGCGATCGGGGCGTCGCCATATAGCCACAGCAGCCGTGGACGGCTGTCATCCATGCGCTCGACCGCGCGCTGCAGGGCCGGCGCGCTGTTGCGCAGTGGCTCCAGATCGCCGATCACGGCATGGAAAATACCGGACACGGTGGGCTTGCGCAGGCGTTCCAATGCTTCCTGCAGGTTGTTGGCGACAACCGGCTGGTAGCCCCAGTTCGGCAGTATCAACTGCAGCCGCTGGCGCAGCCGCTGCTCGGGGGTGACCAGCAGCACCTGGCGCACTTTGCGCAGGTGGTCGGGCTGGTGCAGGTCGCCGATGACTTTCAACAGCGGAATTTCGAACCAGAACGTGGAGCCACGCAGGGGTTCGGAGTGCACGCCGATGCTGCCGTGCATCAGGTCGACGATGCGCTTGCAGATGGCCAGGCCCAGCCCGGTGCCGCCGTACAGGCGGGTGGTGGACGCATCAGCCTGGGTGAAGGCGTTGAACAAGCGTTGTTGTTGGCTGGTATCCACGCCGATGCCGGTGTCACGCACTTCAAAACGCAGGCGGTGCTGTGCAGCGGTTTCGCCCAGGCGCTTTACGTGGATGCTGATTTCGCCAAGTTCGGTGAACTTGATCGCGTTGACCAGCAGGTTGCCCAGTATCTGCCGCAGCCGCACCGGGTCGCCACGCACTGACAGGCGCACTGCAGGGTCGATGTGCAGCGACAGGCGTAGGCCCTTGTGCTCGGCGGCTCGCTGCATCAGCCGCAACATGCCGTCCAGGGTTTCGCGCAGGTTGAAGGTGGTGATTTCCAGCTCGAAGCGGTTCGCTTCCAGCTTGGAGTAATCGAGGATGTCGTCGACGATGCGGAACAGTTGCCGTGAACTGTCGGTAGCGGTGTCGAGCATGTTGCGCTGTTCCAGGCTCAGCGGGCCCTGTGCCACCAGCTCCAGCATTGGCAGGATGCCGTTCAATGGTGTGCGGATTTCATGGCTCATCGTGGCCAGGAATTCGCTCTTGGCCAGAGTGGCGGCTTCGGCGGCCTGTTTGGCTTGCAGCAGCGCTTCCTGCAGCGTGCTGTGGTCCTGTGCGGCAACCTGCAGGCGGGTGTTTTCCAGCACCCGCTCTTCGATCTGCAGTTGCAGGTCATGCGCCTGCCGCAGTTGCTGGCTGGCGCCGATGGCTGCCAGCAGCGCGGCGACCGCAGCGACGCCAGCGCAGGCAGTGGCGGCCACGGCAGGGATGGCGGGAACGAAGCTGAGCGCGCAGGCGGCCGCGGCGCAGCCTGCTGCCAGCAGTGCCCAACCGCGCGCAGCGCCCGATGCAGCCGCGCTCACAGCACCGCGTTCTGGAAGTCGAAGTTGAGCTCGCTGCCAGCGCGTTGCACGACGTTGCCCTGGATGAAGTCGATGCCGCCCATCCACATCGCGGCAGCCGCCTGCGGGTCTTCGATCTGCTGGCCGATGATCTGCAGGTTGGCGCGATGGGCAAGGTCGATGGTGCCGCGCAGTTCGTCGCGCAGCTTCTGGTTGGTGTGGCTTTCGGCGTAGCGCGCGGCCATGCGTACAAAGCTCAAAGGCAGCTGGGTCAGCAAGGCATTGGCTTCGGTACCGGGTTCAAACTGGCTCAGGCAGAACTGCACGCCGGCCGGCATCAGCTGCGCGCAGAACTGTTGCAGGCTTACCGCATGCACCAGTGCATCGGACAGGCGCACATCGATGACCAGCCCATTGCCGGCTACCTGTCGTTCCTGCAGCGCATTGAGCAGCCATTCGGCATAGGCACTGCGTGACAGCGAGCGCAGCGACTGCGAGACGAACAAGCGCATCGGTGGTTGCGCGAACTGATACAGATGCAGCAGGCCCAGCGCGTGTTCCACAACCTGCTGGTCAAGGTCGGCGATGCGTCCGGCGGCTTCGGCCGCGGGAATCACCTGGCCGGCAGACAGCAGGGCGCCGGTGCTCTGGCGCAGGCGCAGCAGTACCTGGTATTGCGCGGTGTCGCCGCCGGCAACGGCGACGATCGGCTGGTAGGCAAGTTCGATCTGGCCATCGAGCAGGGCCAGGTGTTCGTTGTTGATGGTGACGTCGTTGCTCTCGTAGGCAGCAATGCCAGTGCTGCTCAGGCGTGCCTGCAGGGCGGTGCGCTCCACTGCTTCCAGCGCGGTGTCAGCATCGTTCAGATCCTGCGACAGGTTGGCGTGGCCGACCACGCAACGCAGGAATACGGATTCGTCTTCGCGCGGTGCAAACGGCTGCGCGGACAGACCATCACGGACCTGCTGCGCCAATGCCGGTACTGCCGCTTCTTCGATGCCGCGGCTGAGCAGCAGGAAGCTGTTGTCATTGAGGCGGGCCAGCTGGTGCGGGCGCAGGTTCTCGGCCAGGCGTTGCCCGGCCTGCACCATCAACCGTTCGTAGCTGGCATAGCCATAGCGCTCACGCAGCCCCAGCGCGCTGGCGATCTCGATGAACATCAGGCCGGCCGGTTGCCGCTCGGTGATGGCAGTCTGTAGCTGCTGCATCACGTTGTGACGGGTCGGCAGGCCGGTCTCGGGGTTGTTCATCAATGGGCCGGCGTCGGCCTTGCCCAGCGACTGCATGCGGTTGCGACGGATGCGGTTGGCGACTGCGGCGACCAGGTGGCGCGGCCGGATCGGTTTGACCAGCACGTCGTCGGCGCCGCAGTCGAGCACTTCGAACTGGCGGTCCGGGTCGGCTTCGCCGGTCAGGAACACGATCGGCAGCAGCTGCTGGTGTGGCTGCTGGCGGATCATCGCGGTAAGGCGCATGCCGTCGAGCCCGGGCATGTGCAGATCCATCAGGATCAGGTCCGGGCGGTGTTCACTGATGGCCTGCTGCACACCTTCCACTTCCATCTGCACGAAGGCCTGCATGCCGGCGCCATGCAGCACGCTTTGTGCAAACAGTGCCTGCGAGCGGTTGTCCTCGACGATCAGCACGCGATAGGGAGTGTCATCACCGACATCGCTGGCCATGGCCGCCGCACCTGCATCGGCGTCTGGTTTGAGCTGCGCCTGCACGGCCTCGGTGGGTGGCGCATTGCGCACACTCCAACGCTGCCAGTAATCGGCCGGTGGGGTTTCCGCGCGCAGCGGGCGGTTGGATGCGGTAAGAGTGTCGTTGCTGGCCATCGAGGGGAATTATGTGCTCACGGGGCGGGGGGCAGCGAGTGGTCACCGGGTTTGCGCATTGCCGAAGCTGGCGCGTCGGTGCTGGCGAACATGCGTTTGAGTCCGCGCCATAGCATGCGCCACACCAGCCATACCGTCAGCGCGCCAATGATGCTGGCGCTGAGCACGAAGATAAGTGCCAGCCATGGGTGCGCCAGTGCCAGCGCCAAGCTGCCGATCACCACGCTGTCTTCGGCAAACGAGGCTACCCAGTTGCTGGCCGGCTCCGGTGAGGTGTTGAGCAGGGCGCGGGTGCCGGCCTTCAGGCCGTGGCTGGTCAGCGCAATGCCTGCGCCCGCGGCCAATACGCCGGTACTCAGTTCGCCATTGGGCGACAGGGTGGCAGCGGCGAGGAAGGCGCCGGCCGGCACCCGGGCCAGGGTCTGCAGCAGATCCCAGATGGAATCCACGCCGGGGATCTTGTCGGCAAAGAACTCGGCCACGGCCAGGGCGCCGGAGGTGCCGAGCACCCACCAGGACTCGGTGGCCTGCAATGCCGGCGGCAGGTCTACCCAGCCCATCAGTCCGGCCATGCCGACGCCGAACACGGTCAGATAGACACGGATGCCGGCCAGCCAGGCCAGCAAGATGCCGATGACGAATACGTGGGCTTCGGTCATGGGGAGAGTCCGGCCGGGGTACTGTGAGCAGGTCCACAACTATCGAGCATGCCTGCGGTGAATGCCAGCCGCCAACGCGCAAGCGCGTGTGCATTGCTGTCGTTTACACTGGCCCGTCGTTCCAGATCGAGCACGGGTGTCGCCCTTCCGGGAGCACTGGAGCCTGCCATGACCAACCGACCTTCTTCACGTTTCAAGATCACCCCGCATGGCGGCGCGACCCCGCGCCCAAGCTGGGTGCCGATCGCTGTTCTGGCGGCAGCATGGCTGCTGTCACTGCTGCTGGTTGGCTGGCTGGCGGCGCGCTACGCCTCGCCCGATGCTGGCGGCATGCGCGAGAAGCTGCGCCAGAGCGAGGCTTTGGTCGGCCAGCAGCGCAGCCAGCTGGAGGAATTGCGGCAGCGACAGGCCACGCTGGAGGCATCGGACAAGATCAGCCGCGCTGCCAACAACGAAGTGCAGACCTCGTTGGCCGAGCGCGACGAAGAAATCGCCGGCCTGCGCGCCGATGTCGCCTTCTATGAACGTCTGGTCGGTTCGACCAGTCAGCGCAAGGGGCTGAACGCGCATTCGGTGGAATTTTCCCCGGAAGCGGCTGGCACTTGGCATTACAGCGTGGTGCTGACCCAGAACCTGAATCGCGGTGCGATCAGCCAGGGCCAGATGCGATTCTCGGTTGAGGGTGTGAAGGACGGAAAGCTGACAACCGTCAGCTGGGATGACCTACATCAGCGCAAAGGCGTGCCCGGGCAGGATTATTCCTTCCGTTATTTTCAACAACTGGACGGTAGCGTGATGCTGCCCCGGGATTTCACACCGCAACGTGTGCGAGTCTCCCTGTCCGGATCCGGGGGGGGCTCCAACCAGACATTCGATTGGAAACTCGCTGGCAACGGCAGAGGGGAATAAACATGTTCAAAAGCAAATCCAAGCACGATACCGACCTGTCCGTAGATGCCCTGATCGGCTCCCAGGTGGAAATCCGCGGTGACGTGGTGTTCAGCGGTAGCCTGTATGTGGAAGGCCGCATCATCGGCAAGGTGATTGCCGAGGAGGGCGCCAAGGCCATGCTGACCCTGGCTGAACACGGCCGCATTGAAGGCGAGGTACGGGCCGCCGTGGTGGTGCTCAGTGGCAGCATGGAGGGCGACGTCCATGCCAGCGAGCGGATCGAGCTGACCCCTAGCGCCCGTGTCACCGGCAACGTGCATTACACCGTGGTGGAAATGAGCGCCGGTGCACAGCTCAACGGCCGCCTGCTGCATACCGCGGCGATGGCCGCACTGCCGGCACCGGATGCCAAAGCCATTGAGAAATCCAAGAAAGCTGAAGCTACTGCGGCTTGAAACAGGGGCTTGTCGCCCCCATCCTGAGCGCCATGAGCACCTTAGTTTCCCTGCCTGGCATGCAGCCGGCGCCTGATTACCAGTCCCTGGACCGTCCGCTGAACTTCACACCGGCGGCTGCCTCCAAGGTGCGTGAGCTGATCCAGGACGAGGGCAATGCTGCGCTCGCCCTGCGTGTCTACATCCAGGGTGGTGGCTGCTCCGGCTTCCAGTACGGTTTCGAGTTCGATGAAAACCGTGCCGAAGACGATCTGGCGGTGGTCACCGAAGGCGTCACCCTGCTGGTCGATCCGCTGAGCCTGCAGTACCTGATGGGCGCCGAGGTGGATTACAGCGAAAGCCTGACCGGCGCCCAGTTCGTGATCCGCAACCCCAACGCCCGCACCACCTGCGGCTGCGGTAGCAGCTTCTCGGTCTAAGCCGTTCCGGCCGTACTGCGGCTGGTTGCGCTTGTGCTGCTTTGTCGTCAGGCTCTGGCGGATGCTGAATTCTGAATCCCGTATTGCCGGGCACGCCTTTGTCGGGGCGCCCTTGGACCGTGCCGATGCCCTGCGTGGGGATGCCGATGCGTTGGCTGCGTTGTGGCCAACGGCACAGATATTGGTGTTGGAC
Source organism: Stenotrophomonas sp. STEN018 (assembly GCF_056760235.1). Classification (NCBI taxonomy): domain Bacteria; kingdom Pseudomonadati; phylum Pseudomonadota; class Gammaproteobacteria; order Lysobacterales; family Lysobacteraceae; genus Stenotrophomonas; species Stenotrophomonas sp. STEN018. The sequence goes on along the minus strand of NZ_JBRREK010000003.1, from coordinate 20,093 downwards.
ACCGATGGCACCGCGTTTGCCGATGATGACCGGCAAGCAGCACTGTTCAGTGGCAATGATCTAGGCGGTGGCCCGGGTACGGCGATCTTCCTTGGCCTGCGCGAAGGCCGCGCCTGGTTTGTGGCCGAGGCGGCAACGCTGAGCGTGCAGGCACCGCAGCGCATGGACCTGCGTCAGGCCGCAGTGACCTGGCCGGCCGAGCTGGCCGACGTGTTCTGTTATGCCCGCGGGATGTCGTACTGGCACTCACGCAATCGATTCTGTGGCGTGTGTGGCTCGCCGGTGCGGTTTGGTCGCTTCGGTTTCATTGGCCATTGCGATCAGTGCCGCACCGAGCACTACCCGCGCGTGGACCCGGCGGTAATCGTCGCGGTCGAAAACAATGGCCGCCTGTTGCTGGGCCGGCAGAGCAGCTGGGTCGCGCGCCGCTATTCGGTGCTGGCTGGTTTTGTCGAACCCGGTGAAACCTTCGAGCAGACCGTTGCCCGTGAAGTATTCGAGGAAGCGCGGGTGCGGGTGATCCAGGCGCAGTACCAGGGCACCCAGCCGTGGCCGTTCCCGGGCGCCTTGATGGTGGGCTTCCGCGCCAGCGCGCATGACGACGTGCCGACCGTGGATGGTGAGCTGGAAGACGCGCGCTGGTTCAGTGTTGACGAGGTCGGCGCGGCGCTGCAGCGTGAGAGCAAGGACGACGGGCAGGGCATCCTGCTGCCACCGCGGCTGTCGATCGCGCGCACCCTGATCGAGCAGTGGTACCAGAGTCAGCGCCGTGAGGGCTGATGACCGCGCAGTTTGCCGGGCGTTGCAGCGCTGGCAGGGCCTACAATCACAGGCCGGAGGGATCGCATGTTCACAACTTTGGTAGCGGTAATCGCCGCACTGGTGCTCGGCCATCTGGCGCCCGCGCTGCTGGCCACGTTGCGCGATTGGCGCTGGTTCGGGCGTTGCCTGGGTTGGCTGCGTGCGCAGCTGGGCGAGTCGGCCGCGCGCTACAGCGTATTGCTGCTGATTGCGCCCTGCGTATTACTGATCGGCTTGCTGCAGTGGGCCTTCGCCGAGCGTCTGTTCGGCTTGCCCGCCTTGCTGTTCGGCATTGCGGTGTTGGCGCTGTGCTGGGGCCCGCGCGATCTGGACCGTGATGTCGAAGCGGTGATCGATGCTGAAGACGAGGCTGCTGCTGCATTGGCGGTATCCAGGCTGCAGGCCGCAGGTGGCAGCATGCGTGAGGACGCCGTGGGCCTGGTCGAGGCGACCGCGATCAATGCGCTGCGGCGCTGGTTCGCGCCGCTGTTCTGGTTCCTGTTGCTGGGGCCGTTGGGCGCGGTGTTGTACCGGTTGCTGGCGCAGTCCTCGCAAGGTCTGCAATCAACACTGCTGTCCGCCGAAGAGCGACGTGCCGGTGATTGGCTGCTGGCCGTGCTGGAGTGGCCGGTGGCACAGCTGATGACGCTGTCGATGGCCTTGGTGGGCAATTTCGACACGGTGTTTTCGGCTTGGCGGCGAGCTGCTGGCAATCGCTGGGCGCTGCAACTGGGCTTTCTGGCCGAGGCAGCACGCGCCAGCGTTGGTGCCGAGCTTGTCGAAGAGGCTGAGGAAGCGCGGCTGGCCGGGCAGGTACCGGTCGACGAGCGCTACCCGGAACTGCGCGATGCGATGAGCCTGGTCTGGCGCACGTTGCTGCTGTGGATGGCCTTGCTGGCGCTGCTGGTCATTGCCGGTTGGGTGGGCTGAGCCAGTAGACTGCCCGCTCGGGCGAGCAGGATTACGGCCAACAGCCGGGCTTCTTGTCTGTACGTAGTGCCGAGCCATGCTCGGCATAGGCCTTGCCGGTACACCCCCACCGCGCGCAGCTGAACCAACCGCTTGAAAGGGCTTTCAGGTTGGCGCGAGCAGGGTAAAGGGGAACCACGGCAGGTTGCGCGCGAGCCAGTACGAAGGCAGCAAAACCAACCAAAGCTTCGGCTCCATGACTACTCGCATCAGCGGATTCAACCAACGCGGCTGCCAGCCGGCCGACCACAGGGTCATCAGCGGAATCAACGCCAGCGTGATGAGGCCGAGGGGGTTCATCGAAAATGCCCGGGCTATATCGCCGTGGGCCAATGCATGCAGTGCGCGGGTCAAGCCACAGCCGATGCAATAGTGGCCGGTGAAGGCATAAAACATGCAGGGCGGAAACGGATTGCCGGCAGCGTTTGGATCAAACTTCCACAACAACCACGCACCCGCCGGGACGGCGACAGCCATCCCGGCCAGTGCAAGCTTGTGGCTGGTTTTAAGCGTCAGCGCCAAGGTATTACTGGTACTGCTGCAGCATTTCCATGTAACCGGCACTGCCGACCATGGCGAAGTAGCCGATGTTGATCAGCAGGCCGAGGATGGCCATGCCGGTAGCAACCCAGCACCAGGTCTTGGCGTTGTTGGAAGCGCGGCGGGCGCCTTCCAGGTCACCCTGGTTCAGCAGCGTGTTGACCTTGCTGGAGAACACGATCGCAACGATGCCTACCAGGCCCAGTGGGCAGCACAGGCAGGTAGCCAGAACAGTGGCGATGATCGACCACGCCAGGTGGTTGGGAATGCTGGTGTTGGTGTTGACGGCGTTCATCCATTTCTCCGATAGGACAACAGGGGGTTACTTTGACTTGCAGGCATTCGCCGCAGTCAGCGGCGAGATGATCATTGTGGCAATCCAGCATAGGGGCCAGGTGATGAAACCGATGAAAACAAAGCACAGCAGGAAGTTGACGAAGGCAATTGCCCAGTAGCCGAACATGATGATCAGGCCGGTGGCGACATTGCCCGCATAAAGGTGGCCAATGCCGAAAACCTGGAAAAACCCCGGCAGCACTTCCAGCAACGCTGCTATCCCGCCGGATTTCTGCGGATGGTAGTAGTGGTGTACCTGCTGCGGCGCGGTTGGCGGCGCAGGTGGCACGGCTGGCAGTGATGGCGTGGCGTTGTCCATTGTCCCCTTGCTCCTTGGCTGTGCCGCGTTCCCCGGCAGACACATAGGGGGGTAGCCTAGCCACTTGTCCTATTTCTGGAAAGTGGTTTCCCTACTCAGGCCTCGTCACCGCGCAACTTGCGGACCAGGATTTCGAGCTGGGCGGCATCGGTATGGGCGCCATCCACCGGCGGTCCGGCGACAACTTCGATATGCGCGCGGAAGCGGCGCGGCACCCGCATCTGCCCCAGTCGGCTATCGCGCCGGCTCCACATGCTGGACCACATGCCCTTCAGCGCCATCGGCACCACCGGCACCGGGCGCCGTGCCAGGATCTTCTCCACCCCGGACTTGAAGGCGGCAATCTCGCCGTCCTTGGTCAAGGCGCCTTCGGGGAAGATGCAGACCAGTTCGCCTTCAGCCAGCGCCGCATCCACCTCGTCGAAGGCGCGCTGCATGAGCGCTGCGTCTTCCTTGGGGCTGGCGATCGGGATGGCCTTGGCGGTCTTGAAGATCCAGCGCATCACCGGCACGTTGAAGATCTTGTAGTACATGACGAAGCGCGCCGGGCGTGGGATCACCGCCGACAGGATCAACGCATCCATATAGCTGACGTGGTTGCAGACGATCAGCGCGGCACCCTCGTCCGGCACATTGTCTTCAACGCCGTTGACCCGCAGCCGGTACAGGGTCCGCACCATCACCCAGCTGAGGAAGCGCATCAGGAACTCGGGCACGATGCTGAAGATGTAGACCGCGACAACGATATTTGCGACGGCCAGTGCCAGGAACAGCTGCGGGATGCTCCACTTGAACACGCTCTGGGTGATCAGGCCCAGCACCGCTGCCAGCACGATGAAGCCGGAGTTCTGGATGTTGAGCGCGGCGAACACGCGCGACATTTCCGACTTGGGGGTGCGGCTCTGGATCAGCGCGAACAGCGGCACCACGAAGAAGCCGGTGAACAGGCCGATGCCCAGCAGGTCGATGATGATGCGCCAGCTGCCGGGCTGCTGGATGAAGCCGGCAACATCCAGCCCGGCTGCGGTCACCGCGCCGGTACGGGCGAAATACAGATCCAGCAGGAACGCACTCATGCCGAACGCGCCCAGCGGCACCAGGCCGATTTCGACGATGCGCCCGGACAGCTTCTCGCATAGCAGCGAGCCGACGCCGGTGCCCAGCGAGAACAGCGCCAGCGCGAAGATGTACAGGACCTCGTCGCCGCCCAGATTCACCACCGCATAGGTCGGCAGCTGCGAGGTCAGGACGGTGCCGAAGAACCAGAACCAGGACACGCCGAGGATGGCGTTGCGTACCGCCTTCTGCTTCTTGGCCAGGCGCAGCACCACCAGCGATTCGCTGATCGGGTTCCAGTTGATCTTCAGTTCCGGCGCACCGGCGTCCACGCGCGGGATCATGCGTGCGGTGAAGTTGCCGATCAGGGCAAGCGCAATGATGGCCACGGCAGCAACGATCGGGCCATGGGCGCCGGCCAGCGCGAAGATCATGCCGCCGGCGATCATGCCGGTGAGGATGGAAATGGAGGTGCCCATTTCCACCAGGCCATTGCCGCCGGTCAGTTCCTCAGGCTTGAGGATGGACGGCAGCACCGAGTATTTGACCGGGCCGAACAGTGTCGATTGCAGGCCGGTACAGAACAGCGCAATCAATAGCACCGGCATGTTCTGGGTGAGGAAACCCACCGCCGCCAGCGACATCACCACGATTTCCATGGTGGTGGTGATGACGATGAGCTTCTGTTTTTCCAGCTTCTCGGCGATCTGCCCGGCCAAGGCCGAAAACAGGAAGTAGGGCAGGATGAACAGTGCCGGCGCCAGATTGGTGTACAGCGTGCGTTCTTCGCTGCTGACACCGAGGTAGAACAGCAGGCCGATGATCGCCTGGCGATAGATGTTGTCGTTGAACGCACCCAGCGCCTGGACGATGAAGAACGGGAGGAAGCGGCGCTGCTTGAGCAGGGCGAACTGATTGTGGCCGGACATCGTGACTCCTCGGTGCTGCGCGGCACATTAGCAGAACCGCGTGGCGCTATTGGTCAAGCCGAGCTCGCATTGCAGACCGGTCTCAAGCGTCGCTGACGGGTAACAGTCCCAGCAATGCACGTGCAGCGGGGGTCGGGTCGGCTCGCCATACCGCGCAGGTGCGGAAGCGGAATTGCTCAGCCAAAGGCCGTACAAGCGTGCGCTGCATGCGCGCGGCCATGCTGTCCGGCACCACCGCCACCGCCAGGCCGGCGGCAACCAGCTGCTGCTGCAGTTCACTGTGGGTGACCTCGTATTGCAGTTGGGCCTGGATGCCACGTTCGCGCAGAGCGTCATCGAGCATGCGGCGCACCCCGGCACCGGGCACCAGGGCAGCCAAGGGCAGGCCTTGCAATGCTTGCAGCGGGACTGCCGCGAGACTGGCCAACGGATGATCGATGGGCATCACCAGCGACAGACCTTCCTCATGCAACAGACGGTGCTGCGGCGGCAGGGTGATCTGCGGGCCAACGCCGACCAGTGCCACGTCCAGGCTGCCTTGCTCCAGTTCGGCCAGCAGTACATCGCTCATGCCGGCTTTAAGGTGTACCTCGACAGCAGGGTGCGCGGCCCGGAACGCCGCCAGCAATGCCGGCACATCGACCACGTTGAGCGAGGTGATCTGGCCAATGTTGATGCGGCCCCGCACCGTGCCCAGGGTCAGCGCCATTTCCTCCTGCAGGCGGGCGGCGGCCTGCAGGGTCAGTCGGGCGTTGTGCAGGAAGACCTCGCCGGCGGCGGTGGGCCGTACCCGGCGGTGGCTGCGCTCGAACAGGCGCGTGCCGAAGGCATCCTCCAGCCGCGCGATCTGGTGGCTCAGCGCCGACTGTACGGTGTGGCAGCGGGCCGCTGCAGCGGTGAAGCCGCCTTCCTCGGCCACGGCGACGGCGAATTCGAGCTGGCGCAGGGTAAACATACCATCACTGAAACAGATGGATGGGATGAAAACAATACATTGGCGTCATTGATGGCGGCGGCTCAGACTTGCCCCTGTTCCCGCCGTGGTCTCCCCCATGAATACCCCCGCATCCCCCTCCCACCACCGTCCCTTGAGTCAGGCCCAGGTTCTGCTGCTGGCCGCAGCCACCGGCCTGATCGTGGCCGGCAACTACTACGCACAGCCCTTGCTGCAGATCCTTGCGCAGGAGTTCCAGATCAGCGCCGAGCAGGCCGGCTGGGCGGTGACGGTGGCGCAATTGGCCTATGCCGTTGGGCTGATGCTGATCGTGCCACTGGGTGACAGGCTTGAGCGGCGACGTCTGATCGTCGTGCTGTTCGTGTTGGCCGCGGTGGGTTTGGCGATCAGCGCGACCGCGACGCACTTCATGCAGTTGCTGGTGGGTACGGCGCTGTCCGGGCTCAGCGCGGTGGCGGCGCAGATCATCGTGGCGCACGCGGCGGGTCTTGCCGAGCCGGAGCAACGTGGCCGGGTGGTGGGCACCATCATGGCCGGCTTGCTGCTGGGCATTCTTCTTGCGCGCACCGCCTCCGGTGTGCTGACCGGTTTGGGTTCCTGGCACACCATTTATTGGGTGGCTTGCGTGGCGCTGCTGGTGTTGGCGGTGGTGCTGGCGCGGCTGCTGCCCGCCCATCAGCCCAGCGCCACGCTGTCTTACCCGCGTCTGATCGGTTCGGTGTTGGTGCTGTTGCGTGACGAGCCGCTGCTGCGTCAGCGCTCGTTGTTGGGGGCGTTGTCGTTTGCTGCCTTCAGTGTGTTCTGGACGCCGCTGGCGTTCCTGTTGTCTGGCCCTGCCTATGGCTATTCGATCGCCACGATCGGCTTGTTTGGTCTGATCGGCGCGGCCGGTGCGCTGGCTGCCAGCAGCGGCGGCAAGCTGAGTGATCGTGGCCATGGCCGCGCGGTGGCGGTTGGCGGATTGTTGATGATGCTGCTGTCGTGGGTGGTACTGGCATTTTCGCCGGTGTCGCTGGCAGCCCTGGTGGTGGGTGTGTTGTTGCTGGATATCGCCGTGCAGGCAGTGCACATCAACAACCAGAGCGTGATCTACCAGCTGGATGAAAGTGCCCGCAGCCGCATCACCTCGGCCTATATGACCTGCTATTTCATTGGCGGTGCCAGCGGTTCGGTACTGAGCACGGTGGCCTGGGCGCGCTATGGCTGGACGGGCGTCTGCGTGCTGGGTGGCCTGGTCTCCGCGATCGGCCTGCTGGTGTACTTCCTGCCAGCCCGCCGTGCAGTTGTAGGAGCGGCGTAAGCCGCGAAGCTGGTGGTGGTTCCGTTGAAGGATTGCCTGCACTCACCATGCACTTGTGGGAGCGGCGTGAGCCGCGAAGCTGGCAAACGTTCCGCTGAAGGATTGCCTGCACTCATCATGCACTTGTGGGGGCGGCGTAAGCCACGATGCTGGCGATGGTTCCGTTCGCGGGTTGCGCTGCAAGACTTGCCCTTCCTGGAGATAGAACCAAGGGCGAAATCAACCGCACCCCTCCCCAACCCTCCCCTGCGCTCCGCGCAAGGGAGGGGGTAGAAGCAGTAGCAACTACGCCGGCAACATCGCCTCTTCCGCCGCCGCCCTCAGCTTCGGCAACAGCCGCAACATCAAGGCCAACTGGGTGCGCACCAGTCGCGACTTCTCATCGATGTCATCTGGCATCTGCTCCAAGGCATCAGCCAGCGCGATCTCATCTTCCTGCGGCATCGCGGGCTGGCGCTTACCCAAGGCTGTAGCCAACGCAGCCAACGACTGCTGCAGTTGCTGGTGCCCATCAGCAACCAATGCATCTTCACCGACCGATTCAGCCTGCGCGCGATGCGCCCCCAAGGCCGACAGATAGCCAAGCAAGGTGTTGGACAAGGCAAGAAAACGAAAGCCCGCGTCCAGGTTGCCGCGTGCATAACCCGGCTCACGCAGCATGTTCGCCAGCGCCACTGATAGCGCGACGTCGGCGTTGTGCATGTCGCGGCGGGCGATGCGGTAGGGCAGGTCGTCGCGCATGCCGCTGCGGTACTGGCCCAGCACTTCATCCAGATAGGCGGTGCTGGTGGCGATCACCTGCGCCATCACCTTGTGCAGGCGCCGGCCTTCCCAGTCGGGCAGGATCAGCAGCGAGGCGATGGCGGCGATGACGCAGCCGATCAAGGTGTCGAGGAAGCGCGGCCAGATCAGCACAAAGCCATTGCCGATCAGGTTGAAGCACAGCAGCGCCATCACCGTGATCGCGGCGGTCGCCAGCAGATATCTATCGGTGCGGGTGATGAAGAACAGCAAGGCCGCCGCCAAGGCCAACAGCAGCTGCAGGCCGGTGCCGGGGAACAGCTGCATCAGTGCCCAGGTCACGCCCAGGCCGAGCAGGGTGCCGGCGATACGCTGCACCAGCCGCAGGCGGGTGGCGCCGAAGTTGGGCCGGCAGACGAAGACGATGGTCAGCAGGATCCAGTAGCCGTTTTCCGGGTGCACCAGCTTCAGCAGCGCGTAACCGGCGATCAGCGCCAGTGCGATGCGCACGCCATGGCGGAACAGCAGCGAGCCCGGCGTCAGTGCCTGGCGCAGGCGGGTGCCCATCTCGCGCAGGGTGTGCGGTGAGGAATCGCGCAGGCGGGTGTCGATGCCTTCCAGTGGCGTATCCGCCAACGCGGCTTCGGACAGCTGCCGTTCGATGCTGGACAGGTTGGCGGCAAGCAGCTGCAGCGAGCCCAGCAGGCGCGTCCACTGCGGATTGCGTTGCTCGCGCACGTACTGCAGCGAGGACTGCAGGTCCTGGCCGGCGATGCGGGTGCGTTCGCCGTAGTCGAACGGCTGGCGCAGGCGGATGGCCTGACCCAGTGTCTGGCAGGCCTTGCCCTGCAGCGACAGCAGGCGCCGGCAGCGGTACAGCACGTCGCTGTGGAAGAAGGCATCGGCCAATGCTTCATACGGGTAGTGCGAGGAGCTGGCGCGTTCGTGGAAATCCTGCGCCATGTAGTACAGGCGGAAGTACAGGCCCGACTGCACACCGGGCCGGCCGGAGCGGCCGAAGCGGCTGAGGATGGCGGTCTTGGCGATGTTCAGCGCCTGCACCACGCGCACGTTCTGCTCGGCCAAGGCCAGTCGGCGTGCTTCCAGATCGCCTTGCCGCACCGGCTCGAACAGATCGGCCTTGAGCTGCAGGTAGTGGCCGAGCTCGAAGAACAGCCGCGCCAGCCGCTCGCGTACCGGGCGGTTGGCGAACATCGCCGTCCACAGGATCGAGAGCAGGCCGTACCAGGCCGCGCCGACCAGCAGTGGGATCACCTCGCGCAGCGCCTGTTGCTGGCTGACGTTGTGGTGCTGGTCCATCGCGATCATCGCGTAGATTGCCAACGTCACCGTGGCCTGGCCGATGGAGGCATAGCGCTCGCCGAGCGCACCGAGCAAGGTCAGGCCGAAGGCGGCCAGCGCCAAAGTGGCGATGAAGGGCAGGGGCAGTGGAAACAGCACGATGACCGTCGCCGCCGCGGCGACAAAGCACAGTAGCGACAGCAATACCGACTTGGTACGACCCAGCCAGTTGTCATCGGTCTCGGCGATGGCGCTGGCGATGATGCCCAGGAACAGGCCGGGGATGGCTTCGATATGGCCGTCATACCAGCCATAGGCGATGGCGGCGGTGAGCGCGATGAACACGCGCAGCCCGTAGCTGGCTTTTTCGTGGGCCCAGAGTTGGCCGAGGTGACGGTCGATGCGGCGCATGCCGGAAGCGGAAGCTCGCGGAGTCAATGGACTGTCAGCTTGCGGTGCCATTGCGATGCAGGCAAGCGCGATACGTCTTGAAGCGGCTTGGTCACGTCGCAGCTACGTTGGCGGCGCGCATGAAATCGAGGAAGACACGCAGCTTGGGCGCCAGTTACTCGCGCGATGGGTAGTAGAGATGGAAGCCCGCATAGGGCGGCTGCCAGGCATCGAGCAGGCTGTGCAGGCGACCAGTGTCGATGTCGGCGCGGGCGATGGGCTCGAATACCTGCAGCAGGCCAAGGCCATCGCGCGCGGCCAGCAAGGCGAGCGTGCTGTCGTTGAGCAGCAGCGGTCCGCTGACATCGAGGCTGAAGTCACGGCCATCGCGGCTGAACTCCCACGGCATTACCCGGCCGCTGCTGCTGCGGTGGCGGATACAGGCGTGGCTGAGCAGGGCTTCGGGCGTCTGCGGTGTGCCGTGGCGATCCAGATAGCTTGGCGCGGCGACCACGGTCCAGCGCAGCTGCGGCCCCAACGGCACCGCAATCATGCCGTCAGCCAGTGATTCGCCCAGACGGATACCGGCATCGAACCCTTCGCCGACCACATCGACCATCGCTGCCTGCATCGCCAGTTCTACTTCAACCTGCGGGTAGGCGGCATGGAAGGCGGGCAGGTGTGGCAGCAGCAGGTATTCGATGGCGAAGCGCGGCGCGGTGATGCGCAGCTGGCCGGTGGCGACGTCGCGGTTGGCCTCCACCGCGTGCAGCGCCTCGCCGATGCGGGCCAGCGCCGGCGCGGTGTCGAGCAACAGGCGTTGGCCGGCTTCGGTCAGACCGACCCGGCGCGTGGTCCGCTGCAATAGGCGGGTGCCGAGACGGCGCTCCAGAGTGCGGATGGTCTGCGACAACGCCGACGGCGATACCGCCAGTTCGACAGCTGCCTGGCGGAAGCTGGCATGCCTTGCGACACAGGCGAAGGCCGCCAGGGCTGGCAACAGGCTTGGGTCTACTGTGAAGTCAGGCTTCATGGTCAATGCTGAGTATCCGTCTTTATCGACATAGTGGCGAGGGCCTACAGTTAGCGCCGTCCTTTCCCCAGTTGGAGTAGCCAATGAAAACCCGAGTGCTTGGCCGTGATGGGCCGGTTGTTTCCGCGTTGGGCCTGGGCTGCATGGGCATGAGCGCGTTCTATGGCGGTCGCGGCGATGACGCTGCCTCGATTGCGGTGATCCACCGCGCGCTGGAGCGCGGCGTGACGCTGTTGGATACCGCCGACATGTACGGCCCGCATACCAACGAGGTGCTGGTCGGCAAGGCGATTGCCGATCGTCGCGGGCAGGTATTCCTGGCCACCAAGTTCGGTGTACGTCTGGACGCGAATGACCCGCAGGCGCGTGGCGTTGATGGCCGTCCGGAATATGTGCAGGCCGCCTGCGAGGCCAGCCTGCAGCGCCTGGGTGTTGATCATATCGACCTGTACTACCAGCACCGGGTCGATCCGTTGGTGCCGATTGAAGACACCGTGGGTGCGATGGCGCGGCTGATCGAACAGGGCAAGGTGCGTTATCTGGGCTTGTCCGAGGCGGCGCCGGAGACGATCCGCCGCGCGCATGCGGTAAACCCGATCACCGCATTGCAGACCGAATATTCGCTGTGGTCACGCGAGCCGGAGCAGAACGAGGTGCTGGCTACGGTGCGTGAGTTGGGCATTGGTTTCGTGCCGTACTCGCCGTTGGGTCGTGGCTTTTTGACCGGTGCGATCCGCAGTCCGGCTGATTTCGAGGACGGTGATTACCGGCGCAACTCGCCGCGCTTCCAGGGCGAGAACTTCGAACGGAACTTGGCCTTGGTGGAGCAGGTCAATGCGATTGCCGCCGACAAGGGTGTGACGCCGGGGCAATTGGCCTTGGCCTGGGTGCTGGCGCAGGGCGATGACCTGGTGCCGATTCCGGGGACCAAGCGCTTGCCGTATCTGGAAGAGAATCTGGGCGCGCTGGATGTGCTGCTGAGTGCCGAGGACCTGGCGCGGATTGACGCGGTATTCCCGGTGGATGCCGCGGCGGGGTTGCGTTATCCGGCGGCAAGCATTGGCAGCGTGCATCGGTAGAGCCGGGCTCTGCTTCAAATGTAGAGCCGAGGGCAGGGGGCGGGGGGGGGTTACCGGAGGGGCCCCCCCCCCCCCGGGGGGGGGCCCAAAACCCCCCCCCCCCCCGCCCCCCCTGCCCCCGCCACTACCATTTCGCTTCGCTTATTGCTGCTCGCGCGCAATCGCGCGCCAGCCAATGTCGTTGCGATGGAACTCGTTGGCCCAGTGGATCTTGGCCACACCTGCATACGCATGCTTCTGCGCATCGCCAACGCTGTCACCCAGCGCAGCAACACACAGTACACGGCCGCCGGCGCTGACCACATTACCGTCAGCATCCAATGCGGTACCCGCATGGAATACCTTGGCGCTGGCAGGTACATCAGCCAGTCCGCTGATCACATCACCGACGATCGGCGTTTCCGGGTAAGGCTTGGCCGCCAGCACAACACCCAGCGACGGACGCGGGTCCCACTGCGCTTCCACACCGGCCAGCGCGCCATCAATGGCAGCTTCAACCAGATCAACCAGATCCGACTGCAGGCGCAGCATCACCGGCTGGGTTTCCGGATCGCCGAAGCGCACGTTGAATTCGATCACCTTCGGCGCGCCAGCGTCATCAATCATCAAACCGGCATACAGGAAGCCGGTGAACGGCACACCATCGGCAATCATGCCAGCCACGGTCGGTTCCACCACTTCGCGCATCACGCGAGCATGTACTTCCGGCGTTACCACCGGTGCTGGCGAGTAAGCGCCCATGCCGCCGGTGTTGGGGCCGGTGTCGCCATCGCCGACGCGCTTGTGGTCCTGGCTGGTGGCCATCGGCAATGCGATGCGGCCATCGACCATCGAGATGAAACTGGCTTCTTCGCCTTCGAGGAATTCCTCGATCACCACGCGTGCGCCGGCATCGCCAAACGCATTGCCGCTGAGCATGTCATGCACCGCAGCCTCGGCTTCTGCCATCGTCATCGCCACGATCACGCCCTTGCCGGCGGCAAGGCCATCGGCCTTGATCACGATGGGCGCGCCCTTCTCATGCAGGTAGGCCAGCGCCGCATCCACTTCGGTATGCACGGCGTAGTACGCGGTGGGAATGCCATGACGGGCGAGGAAATCCTTGGCAAAGGCCTTGCTGCCTTCCAGCTGCGCGGCAGCGGCGGTCGGCCCGAAGATGCGCAGGCCGGCTTCGCGGAAGCGATCGACAACGCCCAGCACCAGCGGCACTTCCGGACCGACCACGGTCAGGCCCACGGCCTCGTCCTGTGCCAGCTTCAGCAGGCCTTCGATGTCGTTGACCTTGACTGCGACATTGCGGCACTTGCTTTCGGTGGCGCTGCCAGCATTGCCGGGGGCGACGATCACTTCGCTTACGCGCGGCGATTGCGCCAGCTTCCAGGCAAGTGCGTGTTCGCGGCCGCCAGAGCCGATGACGAGGATTTTCATGGGGTCAGTTCCTGTGGGGCATCAATTGGGAAGGCAATCGGAGGCTTTCAGCGTGACTTCGAAGAACGTCGCGCCACTGGTATCCACGAAGCGACGGCGCATGCCGCCGCCGGCGGCATAGACCGGCTGCAGTGCCGGTTCCCTGCACAGCTCAGTGATCGCTTCGCCCTCGTCGCGGCGCAAGGCCTCGAACACGTCCGGCTTGGCCTTGGCCATCGCGACGCTGGCGCCGGGAAAACTCACCACGAACACGATGTCGTCGCCATGGCGATGCGCCGAGGCAGTGATCAATCCATCGCGGTAAGGCGTCGGCAGTTGCTTGCCGAGCGTGGCGAGCGCGGTGTGCTGGGCGTCGCTCAGCTTGCTGTTGCCACAGCCGACGAGCAGGACGGCATAAAGGCCGACGGTGACAGCGAGAATGGCGCTACGCATCAGGTGCAAGCCTCCAGCTGCATGGTGGAAGGAATAAGGTAGCGTGACTGCGCGGTGTCGTAGGCGACGCTGTGGCTCTTGTTGACTGCACCGGCACAGCCCCGACCTTTCTCCTGCACACGCAGCGGCCAATAGGCGAGCTGCGGCTGGCTGTTGTCGGGGACTGCGTCGAAGTTCAGGTCCAGGCGCCCGTGCGAGCAGTTGCCGGAGGCATTGCAATCGATGGCGTTGCGATCATCCAGATGGCTGCGTAGCCAGCCTGCGCTGGACAACGTCTTGTCGCCGTCGAATACATACCAGGCGCGATTGCGCATTGCTGCGCCAACCACCACCAGTTCGTCGTCAACCTGGAAGCCCCATGCGTTTGCGCCCATCTGCAGCGTGGTGACGCTGCCCGGCTTGCCGCCGGTGCCGCTGCCCTGGCCGAGCAGTTCGGCGGCGATGCTGACGCCGTCATCGGCGGCGCGGCGCAGGACGATGAAATCGGTGCTGCCCAGTTCAATCGGGCTGGCGTCGTCGTAGCTGGTGCAGATCGCCAGCATGCGGTAGTTGCCGCTCTGCACGCTGATGCTCTGGTCGGCGCAGATGTCGCGGTGCACCGGTCGCGCGTGCCCCAGATTGGGATCAGTCAATTGCTGGGCCCATTGCCCCTGCAGCTGCACGGCGCTGCCGTAGCGCTCCTGCAGTACGGCCATTACCCCGGCTTCGTAGCTGAGTTTTGGCTTTGCTGCCGGAGCGTCGCTCTGTGCGGGCGTGCCCTGCTGGCACGAGGCCAGCAGGGCGACGGCGAGCAGGGAAATCAAACGCGGGAAAACCCTGGTCGCCATGTGCCAGCTCTCGGTGATGGAATCAGTGACGGAAGTGGCGCACGCCGGTGAACACCATGGCGATGCCATGTTCGTCGGCAGCGGCGATCACTTCGTTGTCGCGCATCGAACCGCCCGGCTGGATCACCGCGGTGATGCCGGCTTCGGCAGCGGCGTCCAGGCCATCACGGAACGGGAAGAACGCATCCGATGCCATCACCGAACCCGGTACCACCAGGCCTGCGTCGGCGGCCTTGATGCCGGCGATGCGTGCTGAGTAGACGCGGCTCATCTGGCCGGCACCCACGCCAATGGTGCGCTCGTCCTTGGCGTAAACAATGGCGTTGGACTTGACGTACTTGGCCACGCGCCAGGCGAACAGCAGGTCGCGCGTTTCAGCCGCAGTCGGCGCGCGCTGGGTGACGGTCTTCAATTCGTCGGCGCTCATGCCGCGGTTGTCGGCGCTCTGGATCAGCAGGCCCGAGCCGATGCGCTTGGTGTCGTAGTTGTTGCGCGCATCACCGGCCGGAATGCGCAGCACGCGCACGTTGGCTTTCTTGGTGGCGTAGTCCAGTGCGGCCGGTTCGTAGTCCGGTGCGATCAGCACTTCAACAAACTGGCGGTCGAGGATGGCCTTGGCGGTGGCCACGTCCAGCGTACGGTTGAAGGCGAGGATGCCGCCGAAGGCGCTGGTCGGGTCGGTGTTGTAGGCCATCTCGTAGGCGGCGCCGACATCGGCAGCGACCGCAACGCCGCATGGATTGGCGTGCTTGACGATGACGCAGGCCGGCACCTCGAACTGACGCACGCACTCCCATGCGGCATCGGCGTCGGCCAGGTTGTTGTAGCTCAGTTCCTTGCCCTGCAGCTGCACGAAGGTAGCCAGGGTGCCCGGCACCGGGTACAGGTCGCGGTAGAACACGCCACTCTGGTGCGGGTTCTCGCCGTAACGCAGGTCCATGACCTTGATGAAGGAGGAGTTCATCTGCGCCGGGTATTCATTGCGCACCGGCACAGCGGCGCTGGTGTCGGTCACTGCCGACAGATAGTTGCTGATCGCCGCGTCGTACTGGGCGACGCGGTTGAACGCGGCCACTGACAGTTCGAAGCGCTTGGCGGCGGACAGCTTGCCGTCGTTGCTGGCCAGTTCGGCCAGCAGTGCGTCGTACTGGTCCGGGCTGGTGGCCACGGCGACGCGGGCGAAGTTCTTGGCCGCGCTGCGCAGCATTGCCGGGCCGCCGATGTCGATGTTCTCCACCGCGTCGGCGAGCGTGCAGTCAGCCTTGGCGGTGACCGATTCGAACGGGTACAGGTTCAGCACCAGCAGGTCGATTGCGGCGATGCCGTGTTCTGCCATCACCGCATCATCGGTGCCGGCGCGGCCGAGCAGGCCGCCGTGCACCATCGGGTGTAGGGTCTTGACCCGGCCGTCCATCATTTCCGGGAAGCCGGTGACGTCGGAGACGTCCTTGACCGGCAGGCCGGCCTCGCGGATCGCCTTGGCGGTGCCGCCGGTGGACAGCAGCTCGACGTTGCGGGCAGCCAGGGCACGGGCCAGATCGATCAGGCCGGTCTTGTCGGAAACGGACAGCAGAGCCCGGCGTACGGGCAGCAGATCAGAAGACATGGGGAGGCAGGGGGAAGCGGAAGCGGGCCCATATTGTAGCCGCGCGGTCACATCCGTGGCCGGGAGAATGCCGGGACGCTTCCCTGTAGTGCCGAGCCATGCTCGGCAGGGGCTTTCCCCGTAATCTATCCGTAGTGCCGAGCCATGCTCGGCAAGGGGCCTTACCAACAACGCACGACGGCAGGCATTACCTGTAACGCTTCTGCCGAGCATGGCTCGGCACTACAGACAGCGCAGGGCTTACGCCAGCCCGTATTCCTTCAGCTTCTTGCGCAGGGTGGCGCGGTGTATGCCCAGCAGGGCTGCAGCGCGGCTCTGGTTGCCTTCGCAGTGGTTCAGCACTTCCACGAACAACGGGATTTCCATCTCGCGCAGCACGATCTCGTACACGTCGTCGGCGTCGCAGCCGTCCAGATCGCGCAGGTAGCGCCGTACGGACTGGGCAACGTGTTCGCGAAGCGGCGGCTTCGGAGCGCCACGACTGGTGTCAGGACGGGTGGGGGCAGCGTTCAAGGAGAGTTCCCGGGTTCAGCAAAGTCGGGCGCTTTGGCCCGGCATGGGGGAGGGAGTCTAGCGCGTGGGCCGTCGGCCTGCCACGCCATTGTCCTGCGTTTACTGAAATTCGAAGTTGAAGGCGACGGTGGCAGCGGCCGGTTCGCGCAGCCGGAATGACACCTGCGCGCTTTGTCCGGGCTCCAATCGCGCCAGCGGATCGGCGCCAGGGCCCAGGTATTCGGCCGGCTGCAGGGTACGCCGGCCGATCACCCGACCATCGGCATCGGACAGCGACAAGCGCAATGCCGGCCAGGCCTGCGCCCAGCGCGCGTCATTGCGAAAGCTGGCTTGCACCTGCAGCGCGCCGGCCTGCGCGGGAACCGGGCGGATATCGCGGCTGAGCATGCTGAACGCGCTGGGCTCATGCCACGCCGGCAGTGAGCAGCGCAGCACTGTGCACAGGCCGCTGACCAAGGGCCGGGTGCCTGCATCGGCGGCGAGTCTGGCGCGGTCGGCAAGAATGATCTGCAGGCCGAGCAGCAGTGCCAGTGCCAGCACCAGACCCCATTGCCAGCGCGGGGTGTCAGCCGGTGGTGTTGCATGCGCGCGGTTCTGGCGCGCGAAGCTGGGCGCGGCTGCAGTTGGCGACGCGCTGTCTTCAGTTGGCTCCGCGTCCTCGATGCCGGCGCTGTCACTGATGACTGCGGCTTCCGGCATAACGAGATTGGCTTGCGCTGCTTCCAGCTGCGTCGGTTCAGCGCGCTCAACCACTGATCGTTCGACTTCCGCACGCTCGACTTCAGCCAGTGCGACTTCAGGCGCTACCACTTCGGCTGGACCTGCCGGAGGCAGATCCAGTGCGAGTGTGGCTTGCGTGTCATCGGTTGCCGACGCCACAGGCGCGCTTCCCGGCGTGCCTGGTTTGGGTGTGATGTTGGCCGGACCTTGCAGGAAGGTTGCCAAGGAGGGCTGGGTGGGCGTGGTTTCGTCAGTCATCGCAGGGCAGGCTGAGGCACTGGCCCCATTCAAGCACGGCGCACGCCGGTGATGCGCATCCAATCGCCATCCTGGCTGGCTTCAAGCTGGTCGAACCAGGCCGCATAGCGTTCCAGCAGCTCGTCTTCCTGACCGTGCAGGATGCCGGACAGGGCAATCTGTCCGCCGGCGGCGACACGCGCGGCCAACAGCTCGGCCAATGCGTCCAGCGCCGAGGCGAGGATGTTGGCGACCACCACCGGATAGGTGGCGACCGGCTCGTCCTGCGGCAGATAGGCGGCGATATGCACGCCGTTGCGCTCGCCGTTGTCGTGGGTGGCGATCAGGGCCTGCGGGTCGTTGTCCACGCCAACAGCTGCGGCGGCGCCCAGCTTCAGCGCAGCCAGGGCGAGGATGCCCGAGCCGCAGCCGAAATCGAGCACGGTGTTGCCGGCCAGCTTGCCCTCGTCCGAGAGCTGGTCCAACCAGCGCAGGCACAGCGCGGTGGTCGGGTGGGTACCCGAGCCGAACGCCAGGCCCGGGTCCAGCCGCACGATGGCGGCGTCGGCAGCCTGTGCGGCTTCCGGCAGCTCATGGTTCCACGGCACGATCCAGGTGCGCTGGCCGAACTGCATCGGCTGGAACTGGTCCAGCCAGGCGCGTTCCCAGTCTTCGTCCTGGACGGCGCGGAAGCTGGCCTTGGTCCATTCCAGGCCCGGGTCGAACGACTCCAGCGCGGCCAGCAGGGCCAACGCATTGGTGTCGGCCGGGAACAGCGCGGTCAGGGTCAGCTCGTTCCACAGCGGGGTTTCGCCCACGCCGGGCTCCAGGATCGCGCGCTCGTTGCTGGTGTCAGCGTCGGCGTCGAGCATGGTCACCGCCAGTGCACCGACGTCATCGAGGGCGTTCTCGTAGCGGGGCTGGGTGGCTTCAGTGCAGCGCAGGGTCAATTCGAGGAAGGGCATGGCGGCGTACGGCAACGGCGGGACAGGGCACGCATCCTAGACGAGGCGGGCCCCAATTGCGCGTTCAGCTGGCTGGTTCATCCGGCTGGGCAGTGGGTCTTGATATGATTGATATCTTGTACCTGCGCCATAGACCGCCGGATCCCATGCTTTCGTTGCTGGCCAGAAAACCCTGGTATCTATTGGTGCTGCCTGCGGCAGTGCTGATGGCTGCGTTGGGTGTTCGCAGTGGCAACCTCCTGCACGGGGATACTGCGGAAGTTGCCGCAGCCGGTGACGCCAGCCCCGCCGAATTGGGCGCGTCGACCTTGAGTGCTGCCACGACTGCGCCGGTGCCTGAGCAATCCACCGCCGTCGCAGCGGGCTTGCCGCTGGATCTGCGCGCAGCCTTCGAGAGCGGTAGCGATCTGTTCGCCTATGCCCGGCAACTGCAGGCTGCTGCCGATGCGGGTAATGCCGAGGCCGGCTGGATGGCCAGCCGCATTTACGACTACTGCGGCGTGTTCGCGATGGATCCCTCGGGCTACGCGCTGGACAGTGCCGCATTGCAGCGCATGGACCTGGATGCCATTTCCGCGATGCTGGCCGCACGCGGCAAGGTGCGCCAGGGCTGCGCGGGCTTTACCGCTGCTGATGGGCTGGGCCGTGCGCGTCTGCTGCAACAACGCTTGGCCTCGGCCAAGGCCGGCAATCTGGCGGCGGAAGCGGCACTGCTGTCGATGGGTGAGCCGCTGGATGAGGCCCCCAAATACCGGCGTGAGCTGGTGGAGCGGGTGCAGTCCTCGCAGGACCCGGAAGCCTTCCTGGCCATCTCCGGTGCGATGGGTACCGCTGCGGCTGGTGACGATGCCTACACGGGCATGGTTGCCGGTAGCCAGTTCAGCCAGCTGGCCTGGCAGGTTGCTGCCTGCCAGCTCGGTCTGGCGTGCGGGCCCAGCAGCGCCTTGATGGTGGCCTATTGCGCCAATGGCGGGATCTGTTCGCGTGATCCCCAACAGGATTTTCAGTCATTCGTTTACGACGCTGCGGTACCGCGGCAGGGTGTGGAAAAAATGAACGAAATGGTCAACAGCTTGCGCAAGACGCAGCGAGGTGTGCGATGAACTACCGACGTTTCATGCACGGTGCGAAGTTCTGGGTCTGGGTCGTGTTGTTCGTGGCCTATTCGGCAGGCGCGGTTGGCGTGGTGCTGATCGATACCTACGAAGACCGCTATCGAACGCTGTCCAAGATCAAGCTGACCAGCGTCAAGTCCGATGCAGATCTGCGTCGTGCTGGCGCCACCCAGGCGGCGGCGGTGTATCGCGCGCAGAGCGGCATGCCGTTCAACACCTTGCAGCCGGGCAGCAGCTTCCAGATCGTATGGCCGGACGGCTCGGTGGAAACGGTGACGGTGGTTGATCCGTCCTCGCCGCTGGGCACCGAACCGCTCAAGGGCAGCGTGGTGGACGCCGAGTAAACCGGCGTTTCCATCAGGCACAAAAAAGGCGGGAATCCCCGCCTTTTTTGTGCCTGTTTGCCTGTGTAGTGCGGGGGCCGGCGGGGCGGGGGGGCTGGGACAGCCCCCGGAGGCCGCGCGGGGGCGCGGGGCGCGCGGCGAACACGAGGGGGGGCG